>JBAVQT010000512.1:0-1749 GCA_049694295.1 Candidatus Acidiferrales bacterium | reverse complement strand
CCAGGTTTCAGCTACGGCCGGCAGCGCTTCCACCTCCACAGCGGAATTCGCGGGCGCGGCTGCCAATCGCGCGGCTTGCCCGGCTGTCATCCGAAAAGGCTCGATCCGCGAGGGTGCGGAGCCCTCTTCCAGCCAAACGCGATGATTGAGCGGGAGATCCCGGAGATGCTGGAGCAGTCCGCTGGGCCAGCGAATCGTCGCCGTCACCGAGTTCGTCGCGCCGTCCAGGCCGAAAAAGAGCTCCTTGCTATGCTGCGCCAGAAATCCCGAACCCGCCTGCACGAGCCGGGTCTGCGGCCCCGCCTCGCTGGTGACTGTGACTGCCGCTCCGATCCCGTCGCGATTGCTTTTCTTTCCCGAGAGACGAAATGCGATGGCCGGGCCCAATCCTGGCATCACGCATTTCAAGAGCCGCAACTGCGGGCCGTTGCGGTTTTTCAAAAACGCTTCCACCCTGCCGTCGCCGTCGAAATCGCCAAGGGCAAACGTTCTGCCGTCCTCGATGAAATCCAGCCCGACGGTCGCCGAGACGTCCGAGAACGTTCCGTCCCGGTTGTTCGCGTAAAAAATGTTACGTTCGAATCCGCTCCAGCTGCGATCCGAGCGAACCAGTTCGTTGATGGCATTCCATCCCTGCTCGTAGTTCAAGTTGGGGGCGGCGTGGTCCGGTGAATTGGCCACAACCTGGCGCCAAAAAAAACTGTTCAAGTCCTCACGCGTGGTTCCGGAAATCATGCCGTTGGCAATATAAATGTCCGGAAATCCGTCGTGATCGAAATCCCAGGCGTCGCTCGACCAGGCCCAGCGGCCCACCGCCGTCCCGGACCGCGAGCTATCGTCTTCAAACGCGGCGTCGCCACGATTCCTAAACAGCGAGTTGCCCATGGCGTGCTGCTGGTAGAGCGCTCGGACCTTTTCGCTCGAATCTTTCTGGAAAATATTCTGCTCGGAAATGCGCTTCCCGGCGGCCGTCCACATGTCTGCGACGTAGAGATCCTGTTTGCCGTCGCGATCGTAATCCAGCCACGAAACGCTCATGCCCGCGCCCACGCCCTCGACGCCCGCTTCGGGCGCGATATCGGTGAAGGTGCCGTCTCCGTTGTTCCGGTAGAGGTTCTTGCGGCCGAAGTCGTTCACGACATAGAGATCCGGCCACAGATCGCCATTATGGTCGCCCCAGCCGCAGCAAAAACTGAAACGCGTGTTGTTGCGGTTGAGGCCCGACTCCCGCGTGACGTCGCGGAAGCTTCCGTCTCGATCGTTCCGCATCAGGAAGTTGGGCGGGCCATTCTCAGCGTCGCAGTAAGGCAGCGGGTACGCGTATTGATCGGCGCCCTGGTAGTAGGAGTACAGGCAAAAATAGACGTCCAGCCAGCCGTCGCGGTCGTAATCGGCGACCGCTGCCCCAGTGAACGCACCCTGCGGCGGATTGGCGAACCGAAAGGCGTCGGGTCGCAGCCGAAATTTTCCACGGCCGTCATTCAGAAACAGAAGCGGGCCGTTCGCGCGCACCAGGATCACGTCCTGGCGGCCATCGTTGTCCACGTCCGCAAACAGCGCGCACGCCGTGTTTTCCAGAATCCCGAGACCCGAGGATTCCGTAACGTCTTCAAACGTGCCGTCTCCGCGGTTTCGATACAGGCGGTTGGGCAGCCCGGCGGGCTGGCAAACGTAGAGGTCGTCGCGCCCGTCCCCGTAAACATCTGCGAGGGAAACGCCGTTGTGTCCGTAGATATCTATGCCGCATGC
>JBAVQT010000511.1:0-10381 GCA_049694295.1 Candidatus Acidiferrales bacterium | reverse complement strand
AGCTTTTCCTGAACGATGGTGGCAAGCTCAGACATGGTCATCTGAAAACCGCCGTCGCCGACGACAACCCAGACTTCCGTTTCAGGGCGCGACACCTTTGCGCCGATGGCCGCCGGGAGAGCAAAGCCCATGGTGCCGAGCCCGCCGGAGGTGATCAGCGAGTGCGGCTTCTCGTGCTTGTAATATTGCGCTTCCCACATCTGGTGCTGGCCGACGTCAGTGACCACGATGGCTTCTGCGTCGCGCGTCTCGTGCCAGATGTCGTTGATCACGTGGGCCGCGTACAGATGGCCGTTGTCGGGTAGATTTTGAATGTCGCGGACGGCCGAATCACCCTTGAGACTGTCGATTTGATCAAGCCATTCGGCGCGGTCGACGGTTCGAACATCGCGAAGCAGAACCGGAAGAACTTCGCGAAGATCGCCGACGAGAGCGACGTCCACCTTCACGTTCTTGTTGATTTCGGCGGGATCTATCTCGATGTGAATTTTTTTCGCGTTGGTGGCATAGGTTTTCAGGTTGCCGGTGACGCGATCGTCAAAGCGCATGCCGAGCGCGATCAAGAGATCGGCATCCTGAATCGCGGAATTCACCCAAGCTTCGCCGTGCATCCCCATCATGCCCAGATTGAGCGGATGGGAAGCCGGGACCGAGCCAATACCCAGTAGCGTCATGGCCACGGGAATGCTGGCGCGTTCAGCGAGCTCGCGAACTTCGCCCATGGCGCCGGAAAGCAGAATGCCGCGTCCGGCGAGGATCACAGGTCGCTTGGCATTGTGAATTAACTCGATTGCCTTGGCGTACTCCTTGGCGGCGGGCGAGAGATCGGGGCGATGACCGACGAGTTGTGGCTTGGCCGCGTCCCAATCGAATTCGCAGGAGCCCTGCTGCGCGTCTTTGGTGATATCGATCAGCACGGGGCCGGGGCGACCCGAGGCCGCGACGTAAAATGCTTCGCGAATGGTGCGCGCGAGTTCATCGGCGCGTGTGACGAGATAGTTGTGCTTGGTAATCGGCAACGTGATGCCGGTAATATCGGTTTCCTGAAATGCGTCCGAGCCGATCAGCTTGCTGCCCACTTGCCCGGTGATGCAGACGATGGGCGATGAATCCATCATCGCAGTGGCGATGCCGGTAACCATGTTGGTGGCGCCGGGACCGGAGGTGGCAACGGCAACGCCGACGCGGCCGCTGGCGCGCGCATAGCCATCGGCCATGTGCGTGGCGCCCTGCTCGTGGCGCACCAAGATGTGATGAATCTTACTGTGTTTGAGCGCGTCGTAAGCGGGCAGAATCGCGCCGCCCGGATAACCGAAAACGTCCGTGACGCCTTCGCGTTCGAGTGATTCCCAAAGAATCTGTGCCCCAGTTTTTGTCATCGCCATGTAGTCCTCTTCGGAGCGAACGAAATCGCGATCCGGTTAGCGCGCACCCTGCGCGCGTTCGATCTTGGGCTTCAGCCACGACATGCGCTCCCGCAGATCGCGGCCGACTTTTTCGACCGGATGGTTCAGACCTTTTTCGAGAAGCGCGTTGTAATTCTTCCGGCCGGAAGCATCTTCCGCGATCCACTCGCGGGCAAATTGTCCGGATTGAATTTCGGCGAGGATTTTTCTCATTTCCTCGCGCGTTTGTTCCGTCACGATGCGCGGACCTCGGGTGATGTCGCCGTACTTGGCGGTTTCGCTGATGAAGCGGCGCATCTGCGTAATGCCGCCCTCGTAGACGAGATCCACGATCAGCTTCAGTTCGTGCAAACATTCGAAATAAGCAGCTTCGGGCTGATAGCCGGCGTTAACGAGCGTTTCCCAGCCGGCCAGCATCAACTCGCTGACGCCGCCGCAGAGCACCGCTTGCTCGCCGAAAAGGTCGGTTTCGGTTTCTTCCTTGAATGTGGTTTCGATGACGCCGGGGCGCGTGCCGCCAATGCCGTGCGCGTAGGCCAGCGTGCGTTCGAAGGCTTGGCCCGAAGCGTCCTGCTGAATGGCGATAAGACAAGGAACGCCCGCGCCCGCTTCGTACTGGCGGCGAACGAGGTTGCCGGGGCCTTTGGGAGCGACCATAGTGACGTCCGCGTCAGCGGGCGGCTTGATTTGTCCATACTGAATATTGAAACCGTGTCCGAAGAGCAGCATGGCGCCTTTCTTTAGATTGGGCGCGACGAACTCTTCGTACAACTTGCGCTGCGCCATGTCGGGCACCAGGATCGCGACGATGTCGGCGCTCTTCACGGCGTCGGCGGGCGTTTCAGGTTTCCAGCCATCGCTCACGGCCTGCGCCCAGGTGGCGCCGTCTTTGCGTAAACCGACGATCACATCGCAGCCGCTGTCGCGAAGATTCAGAGCGTGGGCGCGGCCCTGACTGCCGTAGCCAAGCACGGCGACGCGCTTGCCTTCGAGCGCTTTCGGATTCGCGTCTTTTTCCCAGAACATTTTTGCCATTTCGTTTTTCCCCTTACGTTTGGCTGCAAATTACTCAGATTGCGGAATCAAGATTGGCGCAGTGGTGACCGCGCCTTCCGATGCCGATGAAACCAGGTGCGCATATTTCGCGAAGGCGCCCGTGACGCCATCGCGCGAGGGCGGCTTCCAGGACTTGCGGCGCTCGACGAGATCGGCGTCCACGTCGATGCGGCGGGCGTTGACGTCGATGGTGATGCGATCTCCGTCGCGCAGGAGAGCGATGGGACCGCCCGCAGCAGCCTCTGGAGCGACATGACCGACCATCAAGCCGTGAGTAGCGCCGCTGAAACGGCCATCAGTGATCAATGCGACGGAACCACCGAGTCCCTGGCCGACTAGCGCGGCAGTGACGCCGAGCATTTCTCGCATGCCTGGTCCGCCGCGTGGACCTTCGTAGCGAATGACGACGAAATCGCCGGGCTGAATTTTTCGCGCGTGTACTGCTTCAAACGCAGCCTCTTCGGAATCAAACACGCGAGCGGGTCCGGATTGCTGCAGGCGCTCGGGACCTACGAGTTTGATAACGCAGCCATCGGGCGCGACCGAACCATGAAGAATGGCGATGCCGCCGTGTGGCTTGATGGGATTGGCGAGCGGGCGAACCACTTCCTGGCCCGGAGTTTCTTTCGATTCGCGAGCTTCAGTGAAGAGCGATTTTCCGGAAACGGTGGGCGAATCCTGCAGCAGGCCCGCGTCGAGTAAACGCTTGGCCACCAGACGCTCGCCACCGGCGCGCTCGAGATCGGGCGCGACGAAACGGCCGAACGGCTTGAGATCGGCAAGCAGCGGAGTGCGAGCGGAGATGCGATCGAAAGTGGCGAGATCCATCGACACGCCGGCCTCGTGCGCGATGGCGAGCAAATGCAGGACGGCGTTGGTGGAGCCACCGGTGGCGGCAACGGCCGCAAAAGCATTTTCGATCGCCGGGCGGGTGATGATGCCCAGCGGCCGAACATCGTCTTGCAACAGATGCATAACGCGTTTGCCGCAGGCGACAGCCACGCCGTCTTTTCGCGGATCGGTGGCCGGAACTTCGTTTGCGCCGATGGGCGAAATGCCGAGTAGCGCTGCGGCGATGGACATGGTGTTGGCGGTAAATTGCCCGCCGCAAGCGCCGGCGCCCGGGCAGGCATGATCTTCAAGATCGGCAAGCTCCGCCTTGGTCATCTTACCGGCGGAAAATGCCCCGACGGCTTCGAAGACATCCTGAATCGTAACGTCGCGCCCTTGAAAGCGTCCCGGAGCGATGGAGCCGCCGTAAAGCATGAGCGATGGAAGATTCAGGCGCGCGAGAGCCATGATGGTGCCGGGAATCGTCTTATCGCAGCCCGAGATGGCCACGACGGCATCGAACAGATGGCCGCGGACAAAAACCTCTATCGAATCGGCTATGATCTCGCGAGAAATCAGCGAAGATTTCATGCCCTGGGTACCCATGGAAATGCCGTCAGAGACGACAATTGTGTTGAACTCGATCGGTGTGCCGCCTGCGGAGCGGATTCCCTCTTTGATTTTCTCCGACAGGCGCCGAAGGTGGATGTTGCAGGGGGTAACTTCGCTCCAGGTGTTGGCGACGGCGACGAGCGGGCGTTCGAGATCGGCGTCCGTGAGTCCCGCGCCCTTAAACATGGCGCGGGCCGCCGCGCGAGAGAATCCTTTTTTAATGGCGTCGCTTTGCATGAAGGTTTTGGTCTTACGGGCGCTCCCCGGGCGCCGGCGGCCAGGCGCACTTCCCTGCCCCGAACACTCATGGTGGGGCCCAAGGCCCTTCCGCGTCCAATTTATAGTTCTTGGAGTAGTTATAAATATCTATTATGAACACTTCGCTTGACACCGGGGCATGCCGAGCCGTAAGGTGCAGAAAGCCCGCCGAATTTGCGCGGGCGCCAGCGACATGGACCAGCGATTTAGCAGCTTCGGCGAGTTTTACCGCCCCTTTATTGAGGGACGCGGCCCGCTGAAGCCTCTTCGCGCCAGCAGCAAGTAGCCAGCAGCGAAACAAAGGTTTCAAGCGGCCGCGAGCCTCCACCGAGGACGCGGCTTTTTTGTTGTCCAGAGCGCGCCGAGGGGAGAGAGGGATGGCCAAAAGGAGCGAGGGGATGGCGGAGATTCGGGAACTGCGACGGCGCATCGACCTGATCGACACTGCGCTGTTGCGAATGATATCGCGGAGAGCGAGGCTGGCGATCGAGGTGGGCTACGTGAAAAGACGGACGGGGCTGGCCGCAAAATCGTCGGTGCGCGAGCGAGAAATATTGCGGCGCATCGCCCAGGAGAACGGCGGACCGCTGGACGACGCAGCAGTGCGGCGCATCTTTCACGAGATCGTGCGCGAGTCGCGGCGGACCGCGATTCGGGAGATTTCACGATGAGCGAGCCGCCGAAACCAGTGCGCGTGGCGTTTCAGGGCGAGCGCGGCGCTTTCAGCGAAGAAGCGGCGCTGCGGCTGCTGGGAAGAAATATCGAGACGGTGCCTCGGCCGACGTTTGAGACGCTTTTTTCGGCGCTGGAAGAGGATGCCGCCGATCTGGCGCTTGCGCCCATCGAAAATTCGCTAGCCGGATCCGTCCACCGGCCGTTTGATTTGCTGCTGGAAAGCCGGATGACGATCATCGGCGAAGTGATTCATCCAATCACGCACAACCTGATCGGCGTGCCCGGCGCCCGGATCGAGCAAGTTACAAGCGTGGAGTCTCACCCGGTGGCACTGGCGCAGTGCGAGGATTTTTTTCGCACGCATCCGGGAATTAGGCGAATCGCAACCGAGGATACGGCAGGAAGCGTACGCGCGGTGATGCAGGAGGGCAATCCGAAACGCGCGGCAATCGCGGCGCGGCACGCTGCTGAAATTTACGGAGGCGTGATCTTGCAGGACCACGTGGAAGATCATCGCGAGAATTACACGCGGTTTCTTCTGCTGGCGGCCGAGACGCGTCCGATCGCGGGCGCGAACAAGCTATCGCTGGTGGCGCAGTTATCGCACCAGCCGGGATCGTTGCACCGGGCGTTGGGAATTTTCGCCCGGAGAGGCATCAACTTGACCAAGATCGAGAGCCGGCCGATCCCCGGCAGCCCCTGGCAATACCGGTTTTATTTGGACCTGCAAGCGTCGCTGGCGGATCCCGAAACGCAGGCGGCGCTCGAGGAATTGAAGAATTGCACCGACGCGGTGCGGGTCCTGGGCTGCTACCCGGCTTACGCGCAATCCGACACAGCGACAAATTCAAGCCCGGGAGAGAAATCGTGATCATCAAAATGTCGAGCGAAGCGACCGAGCAGCAGATCCGCCACGTTGTGGAGCGGATCGCGGAGTGCGGATGCCAGGCGAAAATGATTCAGGGAGTGGACAACGTGGTGATCGGCGTGGTCGGCAACAGCAATCAGCACCGCAATCAATTGGAAGCGCTGGCCGTGGCGCCGGGTGTGGACGAAATCATCGCTGTTGCGCATCCCTTCAAACTGGTGAGCCTGCAATTCCAGCGCGAGCGGACTGTGGTGAACGTGCGCGGCGTGAAGGTGGGCGGCGGAGCCAGCGTGGTGATCGCCGGACCGTGCTCGGTGGAATCGCGCGAGCAGATATTGGAGACCGCGCGCGCCGTGAAAGCGGCGGGAGCCCACATGCTGCGCGGCGGCGCCTATAAGCCGCGAACTTCACCGTACGATTTTCAAGGACTCGGCGAGGAAGCGCTGGGACTGCTAAAGGAGGCTCGCGATGCGACTGGGCTGCCGATCGTAACCGAAGTGATGGGAACGGATGATGTGGACACCGTGGCGGAATACGCCGATCTACTGCAGGTGGGCGCGCGCAACATGCAGAATTTTCCGCTGCTGCGGCGGCTGGCGACGGTGCCGCGCCCAATTTTACTGAAGCGCGGGCCATCGGCAACAATCAAAGAGTGGCTGCTGGCGGCGGAATACTTGCTGGCGGGCGGAAATTCCAACGTGATTCTGTGCGAGCGCGGGATCAAAACATTTGAATCCGAGCTGCGGAACACGCTCGATCTGGCAGGCGTGGCGCTGGCGAAGGAACTTTCGCATCTGCCGGTAATCGTGGATCCCTCGCACGCGACGGGGAAGCGCAGCCTGGTGCCGGCCGCATCGCTGGCGGCGCTGGCGATCGGCGCGGACGGATTGATCATCGAGGTGCATCCGTGCCCCGAGCGGGCGCTGTCAGACGGGCCGCAATCGCTTGACCTTGCGAGTTTCGCAGACCTGATGAAGCGACTACGCGAACCACAGGCGCGACTGATGGCGGCAACACCGGCCTGAAGCGAATCGCGAAGCAGAGCGAGTGAAATCCGGCAGCCGCGACATCCTGCGCGCACGGACATTTGCAAAGAGACGCGAACGAGCGCGCCGGTCAGGTCGCCTTTGCGGCGGGCGCGGCCGGCGCAACCGGAGGCGACGGCGGCTCCGTGGGCGGTGCATGCGGCGCCCCATTGGCAGCGCGGTGCGGATTGGCGAGGCAATCGGGATCGCGCCATTCGCGCCCATCGCGACGAAGCAGCTCATCAGCCTGCGCAGGACCCCAGGAGCCAGCCGCATAATTCGGAAAATCACGCGGCGGCAAAGCCTTCCACACATCCAGAATCGGCTGAACCACGGACCAACCGGCCTCGACCATGTCCGCGCGCTGAAAAAGCGTGGGATCGCCCATCATGCAATCGTAAAGCAGCGTCTCGTAACCCGTAGACGGCGGCGTGCCGAAATAATCGGAATATTGAAAATCCATATTGACGGCGCCCAAGCGGACGACTGGCCCGGGAACCTTGGCCTCGAAACTTAGCGAGATACCTTCATCGGGCTGAATGTTGATGACCAGTTCGTTGGGCGGGATTTTATCGACGGAGGTCTTGCGAAAAAGAACGAAGGGCGGGCGGCGAAAACGGATTACGACTTGCGTGACGCGCGTTTTGAGGCGCTTGCCGGTGCGGAGATAAAAAGGAACGCCAGCCCAGCGCCAGTTGTCAATGTGCAGCGCGAGAGCGACGAAGGTTTCGGTGGGCGATTCAGCGCCGCAATTGGGTTCGTCGCGGTAACCCGGCACGCGCTTGCCATCAATGACACCTGGGCCATATTGGCCGCGGACGGCATGATCGAGGACGCGCTCGGGATCGAGGGGCTGGACGGCGCGAAGGATTTTGGTTTGCTCGTCGTGGACCGCTTCGGCATCGAAGGAAATGGGCGGTTCCATGGCGGTGAGGGTGATGAGCTGAAGGATGTGATTAGGCACCATGTCGCGCATGGCGCCAGCGCGATCGTAGTAATCGCCGCGCAGTTCGACGCCCAGCTCTTCGGCAACCGTAACCTGGACGTTGTCCACGTAGCGGCGATTCCACACAGGCTCGAATATGCCGTTGGCAAAACGGAAGGCCAGAATATTTTGAACGGTCTCTTTGCCGAGGTAATGGTCGATGCGATAGATCTGCTTTTCCTGAAGAACCTGAAGAATTTCGTGGTTGAGCTGGACGGCGGAAGCATAATCATGACCGAACGGCTTTTCGATCACCACACGTTTCCAGCACTTGCCGTCTTGCGCGACTAAGCCCGCTTCGCCGAGCTTCTGGACAATAATCGAGAAGAAGGACGCAGCCGTGGCGAGATAGAAAAGGTTGTTGCCCTTGGTGTTCTGCTCCTTCTCCACTTGCGCGAGCATTTCTTTCAGCTTCTGAAACGTTTGGGAGTCCTTGAAATCTCCAGACATGTAATAGAGGCGCTTGACGAACCAGTCCCAGGATTCCATCTCGACGGGCGCGGTGGCGAACTGCTTAATGTCGTCGGTGGCGATCTTGCGGAACTGCTCCGTCGAGTATTCCTCCCGCGAGACGCCGATGATGGCGAACTGCTCGGGGAGCAGCTTGCTCTTCGCAAGGTTGTAGAGCGCAGGAGCCAACTTGCGCTTGGTGAGGTCGCCACCGGCGCCGAAGATCACCATGGTACAAGGGTCGGGCGGCTGGCCGAGACGTTCCTGGGTTACGTGTTCTTGGTCCGGACTCATCGAGCGCGCCTCCAGAACGGCAGATCGGTATCTGTCAGGATCCGAACGTTTATAGCGCTTTCAAAACTGCCTGATGCAATTTCGCGAGACCTGCTGCCACGTCCGAACCGAGATGGACGCGCAGAGCTCGGCGATCGCGCTCGGCCAGAACTCCGAAGTCACCGCGAGCTTGCGCGGCTTTGACGACGCCGAACGTGTATTTCTGACCTGGGACGGCGAGATCGCTGGCATCGTCCGCCGTGATCTGCAGGAAGACGCCGGAATTCGGGCCGCCCTTGTAGGCCTGGCCGGTGGAATGCAGGAAGCGGGGGCCGAATCCCAGGCAAGTGGCGGAATGCTTCTTGTCTCGAACCGCGAGTCGAGTCTGCTGAAGTTGCGATTCGTGGGCGTCGTTCATCTGCACGTAGGCGAGAAGCGCGAAGTAATCTCCCGCGCCGATGCGCGCGAGGTGAGCGCGGAGATAGCCGTTGAGCGAGATGTCCGAGCCAGCGGCTTTCTTCAGCGCGGCGGCATTTTTCGCGTCGGTGAAAAGCTTGATGCCATCCCGCTCGAAGAAAGGCGATTCGGCGGGAAGCGAGCCGGTCTTCTCGTATTCGTCGGTAAGCTTGCGCGTCTCGATCTTGCTGGCTTCGACGTCGGGCTGATTGAAAGCGTTGATGCCAATGATCGAACCGGCGACGGCGGTGGCGATTTCCCAGCGGTAAAATTCCTGACCGATAGCGTAGATGTCAGGCACGGCGATGCGGATCACCGGCTGGCCGGCCTTCTCGATCGCGGCGACGGCGGCGTCCTGCTTGGCGTCGGGCGCCGACTCCAGGCGCAGGTAGGCGAAGACGCGATCGTTGCCATAGACGTCCGGCGCGCCAATGGCTTCGCGATCCACGGGAATCAGACCCTTGCCCTGCTTGCCGGTGGATTCCGCGAGGAGCTGCTCGAGCCAGGCGCCGACGTCGGAAATCCCGGGCGAGGCAAAGATGGTCACTTTATCGCGACCGGATTTCTGTCCCGCGCCGAGGATCGCGCCGAGGATCGCGCCGGGATTGCGGTCGGCAGGCACGGATGAGCCGCAGGCATGCACCATTTTGTCAACTTGATCGAGAAATTTGACGACGTCTACGCCCTGAATCGCGCCGGGGACCATGCCGAAATTCGAGAGCGCGGAATAGCGACCGCCAATAGTCGGAAGACCGTAGAAGATGTCGCGGAAGTGATCCGTTTCGGCCACTTTTTGCATGTGCGAGCCGGGGTCGGTGATGGCGATGAAGCGCTTCCCTACTTCCGCCGCGCCGACTGCCTGCCTGGCGCGCTCGAAGAAATACTGCTTGAAGATGTTCGGCTCGAGCGTACTGCCGGATTTGCTCGAGACGATAAAGACGGTCTTCGAAACATCGATGGATGCTTCGACGGCGCGAATCTCGGCCGGATCGGTGGAATCGAGAACGTGGAACTGCGGGCCGCCCGGAAACTTGCCAAAAGTCTTCTCAAGGACCTCGACACACAGGCTGGAGCCACCCATGCCGAGAAGAACGGCGTGGGTAAATCCCGCGGCGCGAATATCCTGCGCGACCCGCTGAAAGCGGCCGCGCTGAGCGAGCTGCTCATCAGTGACAGTGAGCCAGCCGAGCCACTTGCTCTCGTCGGTGTTGGTCCAGAGCGAAGAGTCCCGGGCCCACAACCGCTCGATCTTTTTATTGATGGTCCAATCTTCGAGCGCGGATTTGACCGCAGTCGCGAGATTTTCTGGAAGCTTATAGGTAAGACCGTTGACGGCCGGCGCAAGTTTTTGCGCGCGGCTCTTTTCGACGGCGGCCAGCAGCTTGTCAAAAGCGTCGGCGAACTGCTTGACGCCTTCGTCGGTGAGCTGGTCGGTGACCTGCTTCATCGAGATGCCAACCTTCGCGAGATCGTCCATGGCTTGTTG
>JBAVQT010000510.1:0-4107 GCA_049694295.1 Candidatus Acidiferrales bacterium | reverse complement strand
ACGCAGGCCGAGTCCAATACCTATCGCCAGCTTCTCTTCGACGTCATCGGCATGACCAACCTCACGGAAGCCAAGCTCGCCCTCGAAGCCGAGCTCTGCTACGCCACACTAGCCATGATCACCGACTACGATTGCTGGCATCCGCAGCACGATTCCGTGAGCGTTGCCGAGATCATCGGCAACCTCGGAAAGAACGCCGAAAACGCTCAGCGCGTGATCCGCGAAGTAATTCGCGATCTGCCGGCCGAACGCTCCTGCAAATGCGGCGCCGCCCTGGCCCACGCGATTCTCACCGATCGCAAGACGATCTCTGCCGCCGCCAAGCGGCGCCTGGCGCCCATCGCGGGCAAGTATCTGTGATCACCACAAGCGATCGAGGATGACGAAAAGCGGTTCGCGCTCTTTTCATCGGCTTTTATCTGTGTTTATCTCTAAGCAGCATTTGCGCGGCGATTCTCGCTATTCTTCGGAGCACTCATGTCGCTTCTCGTTGTCGGTTCGCTCGCTTTTGACGCCATTGAAACGCCCCGCGCTAAAGTCGATCGCACTCTGGGAGGCGCGGCCAGCTACTTTGCGCTAGCGGCATCGCACTTTGCCCCCGTCCGCGTGGTCGCCATCGTGGGCGATGATTTCACCTCCAAGGACGCCGCCATCTTTCGCGGCCGTGGCGTGGATCTCGCGGGCGTCGAGCGCGTCCCCGGAAAGTCGTTCTTCTGGTCCGGCCGCTACAGCCAGAATATGAACGAGCGCACCACGCTTTCGACCGAACTCAATGTATTCGCAAATTTCAATCCCACTCTTCCGGCCTCTTATCTCGACTCGCGCTACATTTTTCTCGGCAATATCGACCCCACGCTTCAGCGCTCCGTCCTCAAGCAAGTCCGCCACAAGCCCAAAGTGGTCGCCCTCGATACCATGAACTACTGGATCGAGCGCACTCCCGCCGAACTGCGGGAAACCCTTAAACACACTCAAATCCTAATGATCAATGACGACGAGACGCGCCAGCTAACCGGCGAACACAATCTCCTCCGAGCCGCGCGCCGGATCTTCCAGCTCGGCCCGAAAACGCTGGTTATCAAGCGCGGCGAACATGGCGCCCTGATGGTCCACGAAAAATTCATGTTTTCCGTGCCAGGCTATCCGCTTGAGGAAGTCCACGATCCCACCGGCGCGGGCGATAGCTTCGCCGGCGGCTTTATGGGCTACCTCGCCGGTGTCGGGCGTGTAAACGATGCCAGCCTTCGCAACGCCATGGTCTATGGCTCGGTGCTAGGCAGCTTCGCGGTCGAACAATTCGGCGTCAAGCGTCTCGCCACGCTAAAGCGCCCGGAAATCCATCGCCGCGCCCACCTCTTCTCGCGCCTCACGTCGTTCAAGCTCTAGCGCCATTCGCGATGCCACTCGTGGCCGTTACCGCTTTTCCTGGCGGTCTCCCTCTTGTTTCATCGATCACCAGTCCCCGACCCGGGCCCGCTTTCGCCTCACCTTCTGCGTTAAGATTCCCCACATGCTGCATGATCTCACCCTGGTCCTCGCCGGGCGCCTCGTCCTCGCCGCTCTGCTCGGGGGTGTCGTCGGCCTCGAGCGCGAACTGCGCCACAAACCCGCGGGTCTTCGCACCAACATTCTGATTTGCTTCGGTGCCGCCATTTTTACGATCATTTCCTATCTGATGGCGGGTGATGTCGGCGGCGATCACACGCGCATCGCGGCGCAAATCATTCCCGGCATTGGATTCATCGGCGCGGGCGTGGTGATGCGCGAACGCGCTGGAGTCACCGGCATCACTTCTGCCGCCACGATTTTCGTGATAGCCAGTATCGGCATGGCCGTGGGCGCCGGATTCGCGGCCATCGCCATTTTCGCCACCTGTCTCCTGCTGGTCGCGCTCATTCTTCTCGGTCAACTTGAAGATCGCCTCGGCCTGCACACGCGCCTGATGGTCTTTCATCTCACCGTTCCGGATGGCCGCCCGGTCGTCGATCGCGCTCACCAGATCGTCACGCAACTCGGCATCACTCCCCATCGCTGGCAGGTTCGTCCCGCCGATGATGGCGCCACGGTCGTCGAATTCGACGCCGATACCACCACGCCTCAGGAGCGCGACCTTCTCACACGTTTCACAGCTCTGAAAATCCACACCGATCTCCGCCCGTTCCACTAGTTCCTCCTCCCAGGCGCTCCAAACTACCCCCGGCCTCTTCCTATCCGTCCTATACTTCCCATCCATCCAACCTTTTTTTCTTGTCTCGAATCCGAGTTGACGTGTTGCAGGCCGCAATGCTATCAATCCAAGGGTTCTGCTTGGGGGATTCGCACGCGTTGTCCTGATCGGCCTCGTTTCGCCGTCCCCGCGGCTCGTGACGCGCGGCTTCGGGCTCCCCGTCGGATTTCAGGAGGATTTTTTATCCGCTTCTTTGTCGCACTCATGCGCTTTCGCGCTATCGCGCTCGTTTGCCTCGTCTCGGGCGTTGTAGCGCTATCCAGCTGCAGCAGCAGTAACAACATCACGTACAATCCCGTGCCCGTCTTGGGTTGCGGCATTTCTCACAGCATTGCCTGCGCCCTGGTTCCCACCAACGTTACCGTTGGCAGCCAAACCTTCACGCTGCTCATCAATGGCAGCGGGTTCATTTCCAAGGCTGCGGGCAACCAGACCAACTCGGTCGTCACCTGGAATGGCTCGCCGCTTTCGACTTACTACAACTTCAACAACTCGCAGATTCAAGCCGTCGTGCCCGCGGCGCTGGTTGCCACCATCGGCCAGGCTCAGATCAACGTTGTTAATCCGCCTCCCGGCGGCGGCGTTGCCATCTCCGCCGCATCCTTCTACATCAATGCTCCGTCCAACAACGGTCCGGTCATCTCGTCGTTGTCTCCCTCCAGTGCCAAGACAGGCGCATCCGGCTTCACTCTGACTGTTACCGGCACGAATTTCGCGAGCGGCTACGTGGTCACGTTTAATGGCGCATACCTCGAGACCACCTTCGGGAGTTCCACGCAGTTGACTGCCGCGGTGCCCGCCACCAGTCTTACCACCGCTGTTTGCGCCGGCGTCGCTGTCGTCAATCCCTCGCCGACCAGCGTCGGCATTGTTTCGCCTACCGTCTCATTCGCCGTGGGCTCCTCGAATTCGTGCGACACCTCTAATCCTGCAAATGCACTGGCGGTATATCCGCAGGTGGTTTCCGTCAGTTCCTCCGGCGGCGCCGCCGATGGATCGAGCTCGGCTCCATCCCTGTCCGCGGGTGGCCGCTTCGTGGCCTTCTATTCGAAAGCCCGCAACCTGGTGGCCGCAGGCGCTTCCGGGAATATTTTCGTGCGCGACACTTGCTTGGGCGCGCCGGGCGCATCCTGCACGCCGCGCACTTTCGCCATCGATCTTTCGCCTGACGGTGCCGCGCCAAACGCCGAAGCCGGCGATCAGGCGGCTATCAGCGCGGATGGTCGCTTCGTGTCGTTCGTTTCCTACGCCACTAATCTCGCCGGCGCGAACTCCGCCGATCCCGCTGCCGCCCCCACGTCGCCGATCGCCAATGTGTTCGTCCGCGATCTTTGCACAGGCGTCAATGCTCCCGCCGGCTGCGTGCCTCATACCGACTTAATTTCGGTTTCCTCCGGATTCGGGCGCGCCAACAACTCCAGCATCAGCCCTTCGCTTAGCGCCGACGGCCGCTTCGTCGCTTTCGTATCCTGGGCCGACAATCTTGTTTCCGGCACGCCCACCGCGCAAACGCGAGTTTTTGTGCGCGACACTTGCGCCGGCCCCACCGCCAGCCAGTCCTGCGTGCCCCAGACTTATCTCGTGCCTGCCGATTCGCAAAGCCGGCTAGCCTCTGCCGAATTCGATCATCCTGCAATTTCTCTCACTGGCCGCTACGTTGCTTTCCAGGCCTGGGTCGCCGGGGCACGCTCGGCTAACGCCCAGTCGCGTCTCGTCTTGGCTGACACCTGCCTCGGCCTTACCGCGCCGCCTGCCTGCCTGCCGTCCTCGGCCCGCATCTCGTTCGCTCCCGACGGCGCCGAGCTTTCCGGCATCAGCGAATCGCCTTCGGTGAGCGCGGACGCGCGTTTTGTCGCTTTCCAGTATCAATCCTCGTCAGC
>JBAVQT010000509.1:0-5363 GCA_049694295.1 Candidatus Acidiferrales bacterium | reverse complement strand
GTCACCGAGTCCGCGAATTCCCCAAGCCTCGCCCTTACGCGCCAGCAGCGCCTCAATCCAACGATAGCCGATGTAAAAGACAATCAGCAGAACTAAAAAAACCAACGTGAGTTCTTTCGGGATGTGTTGCAGCACATAGTGCCCCATCTCGTGGCCGGTGACGAAAACGATTTCCGGGGTGGTCATCTTGGCGATCGTGGTATCCCAGACCACGATGCGCTTCGAGGCGCCGAAGCCCGTGACGTAGGCGTTGAGAGTTGTGGTCTTCGCGCCTGCACCCATCCAGAACATTCGGTCTGGGGGAATATCCTTGCCGGCTCGGTGCACCATTTTTTCGAGCGCGACGGTGAGCGCGGGGTCTTTCTGTGCGAGAGGCTCAAATTTGTGAAAGAGTGGATCGATGAGGAGCGGCTGGAGAAAAATCAAAAAGATGACGATGGGAATTGAAGCCATCCAAAAATAAAACCACCACCGGCGCGGAGAGCTGCGAATCACGGCGTACAATACGGAAATTACAATGATTCCGATCACCACCGAGACCAGCAGTCTCTTAGTCCAATCCCAGGACCATGAGCCCCAGCTCTGGACGCTGAAGCCAAACTTCCGCAACACCAATTCCTGGGCCAAGTCCGTGGGAATATCCAGCACCGCAAGGGCGATGAAGAAAAGCGGAGCGAAGATAAATACCTGCAGGGCGCGGGATGGAATGGAACGTTCGGCCCAATCGCGAAATTTCGGAGCGAGTCTCCATTTCAGAATGAGCAGCAGAATCAGAACGGAATAAACGAAGACGACCAGTCGTCCCCAGAAAGCGATGCGAGCCAGCCGCCGGGCTTTCAGGTCACGATCGGGAGGCAGCGTGTAGGCCGCGATTTTCGGCGGCAGCGCCGAACTCGCCTCAGGCGCGGTCATTGCGTTCGAGGGAGTAGTTTGCTCCTGACCAGCCTGGCTCACGGCGGGCTCAGCGGCGGGCAAGTTCGCTTGTGCACTCGAACAAAGCGGCAACAGACTGACAGCCAGCAGCGCACCTAACAAAAACAAGGCCAATACAATCCTTCTCATTAGACGCTCCTGGACAAAACCGCAACTGAGAACCTGACCGGTAAATTTCAGCGGAGTATCTCCCACGCGGGCACCAATTACAAGCTATGGACGACCAGATCGGCCAACCCTGTCTGGAGGGACAGGTTATTCGATTGAGCGCGAAGCGCTATGAGTGTTCCACGGGACACTGGGACGGCGTTAAGATAGGGGCCTGGCAAGCTGCCCGGAGGGAGATTTGTCATGAAAATCGCAGGATGGGGAATGGCGATTCTGATGGCGGTTCCGGCGGTCGCCGCAGCGGCTCCGCAGGAACCCGCGGCAACCACAACCGCGGGCCAGCAAACTGCAACTTCGCCGCTGGTTGAGGCGGCACGCAAAGCTCGCGGACAGCAAAAAGATCCCGCGAAGACTCCGCGCGTCTGGGATAACGACAGCATCCCAACGATTCCCGGAGCCATCAACGTAGTCGGGCAAGAGCCGGCGCCCGGCGATTCGAGCGTCAGCGCCGACAATGCCGCGGGCGCGCCAGGCGGAGATCAGGGCGCAAGCGGGCCCGTGGACAAGACAACCGCGCTCCGCGAGTTGAGCGATGCGAAGGACCGCTTGCAGAGCCTGCAGACCGATCTGGATCTGTTGCAGCGCACCTACACGCTCGACCAGGAGTCGTACTACAGCAAGACGGACTACCAGAACGATAAGGCCGCAACTGCGAAGTTGAAGGATGAGCAAGGACAGATCGACGCCAAGCGCCAAGAGATTGCGGACGTTCAAAAACAAATTCAGGACCTTCAAGCGCAGGCCAACGCGGCGAGCGACGCCAAGCCAGCAGATACTCCGGCGCCTGCACAGCCCGCTGCCCCAGCCAACAGTGACACCGCCGGCGCCAACGGAAACAGCAGCGCCAACAACGGCGGGAATGCGCCGGCCAACGATGCCCCCACCAGCAACAACGGGGGATCCGTACCAAATAATTAGAATTTAAGTTTCGGCGAGTTGAACGAGCCAGAAGAAGCGCGGATTACCTCAGCAATCCCACCACTAGTAATTGTGTATATTTTGCATTGACACACTAGCATCCTAGGCGCAGAATTCCCCCCGTGAACGCCACGTTACGCGGCGTTGATCGCTGTGTTTCAGCGGCACGGGACACGGATTCAGCCTGAGCTCCCCTCCGCGTTTGCTGCCCGCGCCCCGCACCTTGTGACTGGAGGAGCCATGTTGTATCTGCCGGGTTCGACCGTGCAATGCCTGAATACTGAGTGCTGTGCGCGCGGACACTGGATGCGCGTGAATGATTCCTTGCAGGAACGCTGCGCCAACTGCGGCGCGCCGCTGCACAATGTGCCGCCGCCGCTGATGCCGCGCTTCCGCGCCAGGCCCCGGCCTCTGGCGACCTATCGCCCGCGTCCGATGAGCCGCCCGCGCTGACTTTTCGCGCCTGCGCACCGCGTGCGTGATCCGCGCTACTGCGCCGTGCGAAAAGCTTGCGCTTCGATTCCCTCCCGCAGTCGCAGCGCCTGAAAACACAAAAGGCCCGGCTGCTCGCGCGGGCCGGGCCTCTTGCATCAGGAAAGCGGGCTGGGTGCTTCCCTAGAAATAAAACTTCAATCCGAATTGAATGATGCGGGCGTCCTCGCGGGTCAGGGTAACCTGTCCGAACGTGTCGCTGAAACCCTGGTTATCAGGATTGGAAAATTGGGTGTGATTGAAGGCATTGAAGAATTCCGCGCGGAACTGGAGCGAGCGGGATTCTCCGCCGAGAGCTGTGTTTTTCACAAACGAGAGATCCCAGTTGTTAATTCCCGGGCCACGCAGTGAATTGCGTGAAAGCGTCCCGTAAGTGAAGGTTGGCACGTTAGCGCAGTCGAATGAGGTCGGATTGAACCAGAAGGTGCCGCTAGTTGCGTCACTACCCAAGCAATCTGCATTCGCAGCGGCGAAGCTCTGGCGATTTCGGGGATTGTAATATTGGATCGGGCCAATCACGTCCGGGCGATCGAGGTAGTTGTTCTGATCGCTGGAATCGTCGTTTGAGTATAGTGTAAAAGGATTTCCTGACTGGAACGTGGCGATGGCATTGAACTGCCATCCCCCCGCAATTTTCTTGAGCACTCCATCGCTGTGCACACCTCGATCGAACGGCAATTCCCATATTCCGCTGATCACCAGACGGTGCGGCGTGTCGAAGTCGGCGAGTCCACGGTCAAAGTTCGGATCCAGCGGATCGGTATACTGCGCGGACCGGGAGCGATAGCCGGACGTAAGGTCGATTGTCTTGGAGAAGGTGTAGGCGCCGCGCAATGCGAAGTGGTGGCTGAAACGTTTGTCAACCGTTAGCTGAAACTGATTACTCTCGGAAACACCGTTGCTCAAGTTTGAATAGAGTTGCAGCGCCCCGGTCGGCGTGCCGTTGGGGTCGGTCGGCATGGAACCACCAACGCAGGCGGCTAGTGGTCGAGCGCAATCGGGATTGACGAACCCGAAATCCGCCAACTGTTCTTCCATGACGCTCGGCACCGGATAGTTTACTTCCGCGTTGCTGATGAGTTTCCGGCCGTAGCTGCCGACGTATACAGCTTCCACCATGGTGTCTTTGGCAGCTTGCCACTGGAAGCCATAGTTGAAATTTTCCGAATAGGGGGTGCGAAAGTGCGGATCGGTGAGATACGCATAGGGAATCTTGGGAGTGAGAAAGGTGCCGACAAGTCCACGAGATGCGAACGGGAAGGGGTTGGCCGTGCTGTCGCCGAAATAGGTCAGAAAGGGATCGGTCATCGTGTCAGCGGGTGCACCCAAAAAGCTGTTCGGGTACATGTTCGACACCCCGCCGAAAGGAGGCTGGCCTCCATATTGGAGGTTTGTGGCGCCATCCTGGAGGTCGTAGAAAATGCCGCCGCCCCCGCGCATCACGAGCTTGGCGTTGCCGAACATGTCCCAGGCGAAACCGACGCGGGGTCCGAAGTTGTTGCGATCGGGATACACCAACGCGTTGTTTGGAGTGCCTGGGTCGCCGGGGTAGAGAATATCCGGAGGTGAGTCCGGAAACTTCGTCGATTGCTGGCCGGGAAAGAAACCTAGAACGTTATTGTGGTTATCGCTCTGCGGACCAAAAAATTCGTAACGCAATCCAATATCGAGGGTCAGGCGTGAAGTTACTTTCCAAGTGTCCTGACCGTAAACCGCATATGAGTTGGTTCGGATACCGTAGACGGCGTTGGAGAACTGATAGTAATTGTCCCAAAATCCGCCAATGAAATCGGCGAGTTCGTTGCCTGTGAAATCACCGTAAGTGAAGTCAAAACTGCCATTGTTGAAGTAGTCGTAGTTGAAATTGTCCCGCACGTGAGAAAAGTCACCGCCGAATTTCCATTCGTGCCGTCCGTGCGTCCACGTAACGCTGTCAGCCCAGCGATACACCATGTCGGCGCTCGATGTGGGTCCCTGTGGTGAAGGGCCAAGGTTGAACGAGTTCGTGAAGATGACGGGCGGGGCTGCGCCGTTGGGATCGTCAGGATTGATATTTGTAAAACCCAAATCGGCGGGGGTCGTCTTGTCCGTGGGATCTGAAGACAGCGACCCGATGCGGTTCACGCTAAAGCGGAATTCGTTGACGAGAGTCGGCCCAAACGTATGCGTCCAAGCCGCGGTAAGCACCTGCGAACGTTCTGCGTCCGTGAAACCCGAGCCGAGCGGGACATCACCACCGGTGGTGGCTCCCTTGTTGAGGTAGAAAGGCAGGTCATCGCGTTCATCGTTGATGATGTAAACGAACGACAGCGTATCGCGACCGGTCAGGGTGTGATCAATGTGTAGGACGCCTTGATCGTTGTCGGTCATGCTGGGAGGCGCGCCGACAAAAAAATTCTGGCCGGGCAGCGGCAATGGAAGGTACTTGTTCATGTAAGTCGCGATTTCAGGATTCACCGGCACTTGATTGTTGGGGTAGATGCCGCCGGTAATCGGATTCGTGAGCTGCGTGCCTCCATTTTGGATGGCTGCCGGTGTGCAGGCCCCTGTCGCATCGTACGCGTTGCAAAGCTCACTGAAGTCGCCGCTCCGCTCGGCCTGATCGGGAACGCCCAGCACCGGTGTGGCCTGCGCTTCCCGGCGGCGTTCTCCCTGATAAGCGACGAAGAAAAAGGTCTTGTCTTTCTTTATCGGGCCTCCGAGAGTGGCGCCGAATTCATTGCGCTTGAAGGGAGGCGCGTTGGCGAGGGGAAGAAAGTAGTTTTTGGCGTTCAAGACGTTATTGCGTATAAATTCAAATGCGTCACCGTGAAAATCGTTCGTGCCCGATTTAGTGATCTGATTGACAATCC
>JBAVQT010000508.1:0-2050 GCA_049694295.1 Candidatus Acidiferrales bacterium | reverse complement strand
AACGCTGCGTCGCACGAACATTTCGGAGCGAGGTGAGCTATGAGGCGAGCGTTTAACACGAGTGGATGGAGTATGTCGATGGCTATGGCGGCGATGGGCATCCTGGCGCTGGGGATTTTGGCGGGGGCGCTTCCCGCGGGGGCGCAGGACTGGTCGCAGCCCTGGGCGCGAGCGCGGATTGACCAATCGCCGCGGCATAGCGAGTGGGTGACCGTGAAGCACGGCGGGCGCAGCGTGGAGACGCTGGTGGTCTACCCGGAATCGAAGGATAAGCGGCCGGTGGTGCTGGTGATTCACGAAATTTTCGGCTTGAGCGACTGGGCGCAGGAGCTGGCCGACGAAGTGGCCGCGGCCGGATACATCGCCGTAGCGCCGGACCTGCTGAGCGGCATGGCGCCGAATGGCGGCCGCACCAAGGATTTTCCCGGCGGCGGGTCCACCGAGGCGGTGAGCAAACTCGATCCCGATCAGGTGACGGCAGATCTGAACGCCGCGGCGGACTACGGCCTGAAGCTGCCGGCCTCGAGCGGCAAATTGTACGTGGCGGGATTCTGCTGGGGCGGGACGCAAAGCTTCCGCTTTGCCACCAGTCGCAGCGATCTGGCGGCGGCATTCGTTTTTTACGGCGCGCCGCCCTCGAACGAGGCGATGGCGCACATCACCGCGCCGGTGTACGGATTTTACGCCGGGAACGACGCGCGCATCGGCGCTACGATTCCGGACACGGTGGCGGCGATGAAGGCGGCGGGGAAAACGTATCAGCCGGTGACTTACGACGGCGCAGGGCACGGGTTTATGCGCGCCGGGGAGGCGCCCGACGCGAGCGCAGCCAACAAAAAAGCTCGCGACGAATCGTGGGTGCGCTGGAAGAGCCTGCTGGCGCAGTGATCTCCGCGCCCGCCGATCTGCAGGCGCGTTGAACCGTGCGCGGCGGCAACCGGCTGGCGCGCGGCAGTTTCGTTGACACTCCGCGGTGCAACCGCAATAATCGATTGAATTTTGGAGGCGGTGGGCGTTGCTGGCGATATGGCTATTTGCGGCGGGGATGGCAACGGGCTCGAGCCCGATGGCGGAGTATTGGCGGCGGCTGACCGACCGCACCTTTTACGGGCTGTACCAAGCCAACTGGTTCGACTTCGCCATCATGCTGCCGTATTTCATCGTGATGGTGATTCTGGCGGCGTACGGGATTCACCGCTACACGCTGGTCTACAACTATTTCAAAAACCGGAAAAACGTGGCCGGGCCACTGCCGGAAATCAGCGAGTGGCCGCGCGTCACCGTGCAACTGCCGATATTCAACGAGCGCTACGTGATCGAGCGGCTGGTGGAATGCGTGGCGCAGTTCGATTATCCGCGCGAGCTGCTGGAAATTCAGGTGCTCGACGATTCCACGGACGAAACGCAGGAAGTGGCGCGGAACTGCGTGGAGCGAACGCACGCGCTGGGCGTGCCGATCGGCTACATTCATCGCGACAACCGCGAAGGATTCAAGGCGGGCGCGCTGCAGGAGGGATTGAAGACCGCGACGGGCGAGTTCGTGGCGATATTCGACGCGGATTTTATTCCGCCAGCGGATTTTCTGCGGCGGACGGTGCCGTATTTCCAGGACGCGCAACTGGCGATGGTGCAGACGCGCTGGAGCTACGTCAATCGCAACTATTCGGCGCTGACCGAGGTGGAAGCGATTCTGCTGGATGGGCATTTCGCGATCGAGCATTCGTCGCGATTCAGGAGCGGGCTCTTTTTCAATTTCAACGGCACGGCGGGAATCTGGCGGCGCACGGCGATCGAAGACGCGGGAGGCTGGCAGCACGACACGCTGACCGAAGACACCGATCTTTCCTATCGCGCGCAACTGCGCGGCTGGAAATTTCTGTACCAGCCGGAAATCGATTGCCCTTCAGAGCTGCCGGTGGAGATGAACGCTTTCAAGTCGCAGCAAGCGCGCTGGGCCAAGGGCTTGATGC
This sequence comes from Candidatus Acidiferrales bacterium, assembly GCA_049694295.1. Lineage (GTDB taxonomy): Bacteria > Acidobacteriota > Terriglobia > Acidiferrales > UBA7541 > Palsa-295. The sequence continues at coordinate 80 of JBAVQT010000508.1, read as the reverse complement.
AGACGGCGAAAAAGATATTGCCGCGCGTGATGCGCGCCAAGGTGCCGCCGGCGGTGAAAGCCGAAGCGTTTTTCCATCTC
>JBAVQT010000507.1:0-4176 GCA_049694295.1 Candidatus Acidiferrales bacterium | reverse complement strand
TATGCAAAGCAGGGAGTGCGCGCGCTGGAGGACTGGCTCAATGATGAAGGCGTGAAAAACATCAACAACGTAAACTCGCGCCTCGCGGCTGCGAAGCCGTGGTTCAACTTTTACGGCGCGGCGTCGGCTTCGGCCCTATCCTAAGGCTCGTCGTCCCTCGCGTGGACGCGTAGCGTCTTCTGAGACAAAGAAGCGCCGATCCGACTTTTGCCGGATCGGCGCTTTTTTCTCGCTCATGACGGCTGTGGTTACGAAGTTACGGGGTTGTGCTTTTCCGGATCGATGCCCAGATCCGCGATAGCCTGATCCACCACCGACTTCTCGATTTTTCCTTCCACACTCAGTTCGTGCAACGCGGCGACGGCAATGAATCTGGCGTCCACTTCGAAAAACTCGCGCAGGGACGCGCGGCTTTCGCTGCGTCCGAAGCCGTCGGTTCCGAGCGACGCGAGCGGACGAGGCATCCACTTGCTCACCATGCTCGGCAAAGTCTTCAGGTAATCCGTGGCGGCCACTAGCACGCCGGGAGCATCCTTCAGGCACTGAGTCACGTAGGGTACGCGCGGGGTCTCGCCGGGATGCAGACGATTCCAGCGCTCGGTTTCGACTCCGTCGGTATAGAGCTGCTTGTAGCTGGTGACGCTCCAAACATCGGCGGCCACGCCGTATTTTTCTTGGAGAATTCTCTGAGCCTTCAGCACTTCGTTGAGAATTGCGCCGCTGCCAAAGAGCTGGGCGCGAAGATTCGAGTCTCGATTGGTCGAGGTGCGGAATCGGTACATTCCCTTGAGAATCCCTGCCCGGATTTCGTTTGCAGGTTCGGGCATGGCGGGCATCACGTAAGGCTCGTTCATCACCGTGATGTAATAAAAAATGCTTTCGCCGTCTTTGTACATGCGCCGGATGCCGTCCTGAATAATCACGGCGATTTCGTAGGCGAACGCCGGATCGTAGGCGCGCAGATTCGGGACCGAGAGAGCGAGAACGTGGCTGTTTCCATCCTGGTGCTGCAATCCCTCGCCGGCGAGCGTGGTGCGCCCGGAAGTGCCACCAAGCAGGAACCCGCGCACCCGCATATCGGCCGCGGCCCAAATGAAGTCGGCGATGCGCTGGAATCCGAACATCGAATAATAAATAAAAAATGGAATGGTGTTGATGCCGTGAGTTGCGTAGGCCGTGCCCGCGGCGATGAACGAGGCCATCGAGCCGGCTTCAGTGATGCCCTCCTCGAGGATCTGGCCGTCCTTGGCTTCCTTATAATAGAGAAGGGTGTTGACGTCCACCGGTTCGTAGCGTTGGCCGACGCTCGAATAAATTCCGACGGTGCGGAAGAGCGATTCCATGCCGAAAGTTCGCGCTTCGTCGGGCACGATGGGAACAACCAGGTGGCCAATCTCCGGATCGCGCAGCATTTTGCGGAGCATCACGACGAAGGCCATGGTCGTGGAGACTTCGCGGTCCCCGCCGCCTTGAGAAAATTCCTTGAAGAGCTCATCGTGATCGCAGACCAATGTCTGGGAACGCGCGCTGCGCTTCGGCACATATCCGCCAAGTTCGGCTCGGCGCGCGTGAAGGTAGAGGGCCTCTTCGCTGTCGTCCGCGGGGCGGTAGAAAGGCACTTCGGCGCAATCGGCGTCAGTGAGAGGGATATCGAAGCGTGTGCGGAACTCGCGCAACTCGTCTTCGTTGAGTTTTTTCTGCTGGTGAGTCACGTTCTTGCCTTCGCCCGCTTCGCCTAGTCCGTAACCCTTGATGGTGCGTGCCAGGATCACTGTTGGCGTGCCCTTGTGGTCCACGGCCGATTTGTATGCTGCGTAGACCTTGCGCGGGTCGTGGCCTCCCAAACGCAAACGCCGCAGCTCTTCATCCGAGAGCGGTTCGACCAGTTTCAGTAGGCGCGGATCGGAGCCGAAAATATGTTCGCGCACATAATCGCCCGACGAAACGACAAGCTTCTGGTATTCTCCGTCCACCAGCTCTCCCATGCGCTTGACCAGCAGCCCTTCCGTATCCCGTTCGAGGATAGGATCCCACTCGCTGCCCCAGAGGACCTTGATCACATTCCAGCCGGCGCCGCGAAATGCCGATTCGAGCTCCTGAATGATCTGACCGTTTCCGCGGACTGGGCCGTCGAGGCGCTGAAGGTTACAGTTCACGACGAAGATTAGATTGTCGAGTTTTTCGCGCGCCGCAAGCGTGATCGCGCCGAGAGATTCAGGTTCGTCCGTCTCGCCGTCGCCCAGATAGGCCCACACTTTCGCGTCAGTTACGGGTTTCAGTCCACGATTTTCGAGATAGCGATTGTAGCGCGCCTGATAAATAGCCATCAGCGGACTCAAGCCCATCGAGACCGTTGGAAATTCCCAGAAGTCCGGCATTAACCAGGGATGCGGATAGGAAGAGAGGCCGCCGCCGGCCTTCAGCTCGCGGCGGAAATTTTCCAGTTTCTCAGGCGAAAGGCGCCCTTCGACAAATGCGCGCGAATATATCCCAGGCGCTGCGTGGCCCTGAAAATAGATCGTGTCGCCTTCGAATTCCGGCGAGCGCGCACGGAAAAAATGGTTGAAACCCACTTCGTAGAGCGTGGCTGCCGAGGCATACGTGGAAATATGGCCGCCGATGTTGTGCTCTTCGCGGTTGGCTCGGACGACCATAGCGATGGCGTTCCAGCGCACCAGGCTTTTTATCCTGCGTTCGAGTTCCTGATCGCCCGGAAAGTCCGCCTGCAGGCGATAAGGAATCGTGTTCACGTAGGGCGTGTTGGCAGTGAAAGGCAGTTCGATGCCCACTACCTTGGCGTGCGCGCGGAGGCGCTCCAGGATATAAGAGGCTACTTCCGGGCCGCTCGAGACCAGCACCGAATCGAGAGATTCGAGCCACTCTTGGATTTCAAAACCATCCAAGCCTTGCATGGGTACCGCAATTTCGTTGTCCATGAGTTCGTTCCGGTCCTTATTCAGCGGCATGGCCCAACTCCCGCTGCCGCGAGCGTCGCGATCAAAGTATTTGATCGGTATTAGAATACACCGGCTCGCGCCCTCGCGTACATCCTGATCGCTGGTTTTTCTGCGCGCTCACCGGCCAGACGAAGTGGGCGGGCGCAACTTTCCACCGGCCAGTAGGTTGATCAGGTCGCGATCCGCTGGGAGGAACTCGAGCTCTGGGAGACTTTCGGGACGGCGCCACTCCATTTGTTCGAATTCGAGGTTTTTTATCTCTCGCGGATCCACCTCGGCCGCAAAGAAAATCAGTTCGATCCCTCCGGGCAACTCCTTGTACTCGTATTTGGTGCGATAGACCTCCGCGCCGATTCGGGCGCGTACGCCGAGTTCTTCGAGCAACTCTCTCTCGATGGCGCCCTGGGGTAGTTCGCCCGGTTCTACTTTTCCCCCGGGGAATTCCCAGAGCAAACCGAAGCGGTCGCCACGCTTACGCTGGCAGACCAGCAACTTGCCGTCGTGCTCGATCAAGGCTGCCACCACCGTCCTCATTTTTCACGTCCCCAGATTGCTTGCAGTAATTCCCGCGCGCCCCGCGTCAGGATGGGGCCCGGAGTGTTCAACCATTCGTCACGAATAACCGTCACGCGACCCGCTTTTATCGCCGGGAGTTCTTGCCACTTCAGGTTTCGCAGAGCAGATCGCGATTTGGCGCGATCGCCCGTAGCGGCCCACGCCAGTACAATCAGATCGGGCATCGCGCGGGCGACTTCTTCGTCGCTCACGCGCGCGCCTGCGGGCACCACCATTTGTCCGCCCGCGATGCGCACCAGCTCGGCCACCCACGGCGGGGAACTGATCCTCGGATTGGGCCACGCTTCGCAGTAGACTCGCACCGGTCCGCGCTGCCCTGCATCGCGCCGCCGTTTCTTTGCGATGTTTGCCACCCGCGCAAATTCTCGATTCATTCGCGCGATCACGCTTTCCGCTCGCGCCGTCCGTTCGACGAGCCGGCCGAGCATCCGGATGTCGGCTTCCACGTCGCTGAGCGACCGCGGATTGATCGCCAGCAAAGCGACAGGTTGCTTCAGGATTTCTGCCACCGTTTCGGTGGCAAACGGCACCGAGCCGATAAGCAAAGTAGGTTTGAGACGCATTACTTCGGCAACGTCAATTTTCCAGCAGTCGCCTACTTGCGGGCGTGTTGCGATATTCGCGACGTGCTTACACCATTTGC
>JBAVQT010000506.1:0-7631 GCA_049694295.1 Candidatus Acidiferrales bacterium | reverse complement strand
GAGTCGAGCGCGGGATGGTGTTTGCCGATGCTCGCGTAGTGCGCATCGGCCGCCACATCGCCGTGGTGGATTGCGATGCGCGCGACGAGCATGGCCGATTGGTTGCCAAGGCGTTGATGACTTTCTTCGTGGGGCCCTTCGGCAAGAACGGCAAGATTGGCAAGGCCGCCGGCAAAATTCGGCGCGGCTGATGCCCGCGAAGGGCTACGCCGCCTCTCGCGTGTTCGGTGTGACGCACATCGTTCCGTCCGCGGTGTCTCCACTGGCCAGCGCGGAGCCTACTGCCCGTTCGAGCCGCCCTGCGCTGCTTCGTCGCCATCTTTGAAGACGTACTTGATGTGACGCTTATAAATCAGCAGGTTCGGGCTGCCGTAGCGGGTCAGCTTGATGCAATCCTTGTCGTACCATTCCACCACGCCGTGTAGCGTCTCGCCATCCTGCAGCACCACCGCCACCGGCGAACGCGATTGCATCTGCTTGACGTAGTAGAAGTTCTCCGCATGGGTCTGCTCCGGCGGAGCTGGTTTCTTCCTCACCGGCGTCGGCGCCTGCATCTGCTGCGGCGCCACCTGCGGCCCTCGCACCGGAAATGGCTCTTTCACCTCGGTTAAGGTGGGACGGAATAACTTACGGTTTACCATGATGGCTCCCTGGGTTGCGTATTACTCTTATGACTGCGAAAAGTGCCGACTGGTTGCAAGAATCTTTAAAATAATCGGGGAATTACTGCCGGTCAGCTGGTTCGCAGCGATAGTGCGTAGGAATCCAGGCCCAGTTGCCGGCTCACGTTGCGGCGCAGTCGGCTCTCCAGATGATCGAGGCCCGTGGTGGCATCTACAATCCAGTCCCAATTTATTTTCTTGCTGAGGCTTTCGATTTCCCGCCGCAGATCGGGATTTCGCGGTAGCGAGGAACTCGATCCTTGCGAAGCTTCCAGCAGATCCGTAAGCACACTATAGAACAGCTCCAAAATGCTTTCAAACGGCTGCTTTTCCTGTTTGGTGAGCTGAGCGCTGGCCGCGAACACATCGCCGTACTTCTCGCCGGCGGCGCCCTGCTCGATCAGGCGCAGCACGCTGCGCCTGAGCCGCGCTGATTCCGCTAGGTCCAGGGAGAGCGCGAGGCCAGGGCTGCCGCCGGAGAGTTGCGCGGCCAGTTTTCGCTCCGGAGCTTTCAGCTCGGTGCGCTCCTTCAGGAACTCTTCGACTTCGAGAACGGGCGCCGGAGCAAAATGAAATTGCAGGCAGCGCGAGCGGATGGTCTGCAATAGAGCGTCCGGCGCGGGAGCCAGTAAAATCAATGTCGCGGTGTCGGGCGGCTCTTCCAGGATTTTCAGAAACACGTCCGCGTCGGTCCAGCGCATGGTGTCCGCGCCGTCCAGAATAAATATGCGCCGGCGGCCCTGCGGCCGGAAATAGGCCGAGCGCTGGACCGCGCGCAATTGGCCGACGCGAATCATGGGACGCGCCACCGGAGTGCGTAGCCGGACCGGATCGGGTGGCAGCAGCCAGACGTCGGGATGCGTCTCGACGATCAAGGGCATGCGCTCGACTGCGGCTGCATCGGCGCTTTCGCCGCGCTCGGCGAGTCCTTGTTCGATCAGCGGCTTCGGGTCTGCCAGGCGTCCGATGCGGACGCAGGAATCGCACTCGCCGCAGAAATCATTGGGCAGGCGCTCGCAATTCGCGGCTTGCGCGAACATGCGCGCCAGCGTGTATTTTCCGATCCCGCGCGGCCCGGTGAAAAGCAGCGCGCTGGGCATGCGCTCGCGCCGCAGCATGCCGCGTAACGCGCCTACGATCCGTTGATTGCCCAGAAATTTGTCGAAGCTCATGCCGGTGCCTCTGCCGCTATCGCGATCTTTGCGGCGAGCGTCATACCTTTGCCGCGCGGCCGGCCAGTGCGCGCGTCTCCACCGCCGCCAGGATTTCCTCGTGAATCGCTTCGGGGCGGCGCAATTCCCCTTGCGCGGACTCGAAACAGTCGATCGTCACCCAGTTTGCCTGGAGCGCGAGCTCGTCGTACACCTCTGACGCCGCTTCCAAGTGCCCCAGGTTCGACTCCTGGATATCGCGCTGCAGCTTGGTGTAGTCGCGCGCGCCCTTTTGTCCCACCAGTCGGTGTGCTTCAGCGGGCGGTAGGCGCAAATAAATTACCAAATCCTCCGGCGGCAGCGCGTAGACCCCGTATTCAAGCTGCTTCAGCCAGGCGATGAACTCGGCGCGTTTCTCGCGTGGCACTCGCGCGCCTTGGTGGGCAAGATTCGATCCAATATAACGGTCCGCCAGCACCACTTTTCCTGCATCCAGTTCTTTTTCGATTGCTGGCTTCGATTCCAGTCGATCGCCGGCGTAGAGCAGGGCGGAAAAGTGCGCGTCCACCGCCTCCAGCGGCCCGAAATCGCCATTCAGGAACTGCGCCACCAGCTTGCCGAAAAATCCGGCGTAATTCGGAAAACTGATCCCGGCATACGCAACGCCGCGCGTCTCCAGCGCCCGCGCCAGCATTTCAATCTGCGTGCGTTTGCCCGAGCCGTCGATTCCTTCAAGAACGATGAATTTGCCGCGCGCAGTCATGGATTTGAAATTCAGTCTAGCATACGCGTTGCGCCTGCGCGTCCCGCCGGCGCTTGGTCCAGCGCTTCCGCGCCGTCGATTCTCTACGATTTCGCGCGCGGAAATTCTTCGATGTGCATCTCGCCCTTTCGGCCGAAATAGATCACTTTTCTGCCCGCCAGAAAGGCCCAGTAGGCGATTACACCCGCCGCGACTGAGCGTTTCACAAATTCCGGATAGCGAATCGTGTCCGTCTGCGCTCCGCGAATCGCCGCGACTACTCCGGAAGGCGAGAACTCCTCGGCGACAGGCGTCAGGGGAAGAGTCATTTTTTCGACGTGAGTCTTGCCGTCGACCGCGTAGAAGATCTCTTGTCCCGCGGCCAGATCGCAAAAGTACGATTCAACTCCCGCCTCGCTGAGCCTGCGCACCACCTCAGGGAAGACCAGCTTGCCGGCTTGTGACTCTGCCAGCACTTCGTGCATCACTTTGGTGTCCACGTTCATCTCCTTTCCTTATTCCGTGAACTATATCTCAGAAGGCCGCCCCAGAGTCGTAGCCGCTTGCCGTGATGCGAATCACTGAAGGCGCCGCTCCCTGCGTTGTGCGCGGGCGCGTCCGCGCGCCGTTTGCCGTGCTAAGATTTTGTTTGTGAACTCGTTCTCAGCCGACATCGCCTTCAATCTCGCGCGCGTGCGCGAACGCATCGCAACCGCTGCGGGTCGCGCCGGACGCCGCGAAAGCGAAATCACTCTCGTCGCCGTCTCCAAAACATTTCCCGCCGAGGCCATTCGCGCCGCTTACGACGCTGGACTGCGCCACTTCGGCGAAAATCGAGTACAGGAGTGGGACTCGAAGCAATCCGCGCTGGCGGACCTTGAAGCCACCTGGCATCTGATCGGCCACCTGCAAAGCAACAAGGCTCGCCGCGCGGCTTTTCTCTTTAACCGCGTGGATTCGCTCGACGATCTCTCCCTGGCGCAGCGTCTCCACGCCGCAGCCGACGCGGAAGGGAAGTCGCTGCCCGTTCTCATCGAGGTACATCTGGGCGGCGAGGAGAGTAAAAGCGGCGTCGCTGAAAAAGATCTGCCGGGGCTGGCTGCGGCTGTGGCGCCCTTCGCGCACCTCGATCTCATCGGACTGATGGCCGTGCCGCCATTTTTCGAGGAACCCGAACGGGTCCGCCCTTTTTTCCGCAGGCTGCACGAACTTCGTGACGATCTAGCGAGCCGCTTGGGCCGCCCGCTTCCGGTGCTTTCCATGGGTATGAGCCACGACTTCGAAATCGCCATCGAAGAGGGCGCCACGGAAATTCGCGTGGGCTCCGCGCTTTTTGGCGCGCGCACCGCCAATCCCGCTCAGCCTGTAACTCAATGATCGAAATCGTCGAACGCGAAGACGAAAATGGCCCATGCGTCGCGTTCCCCGTGCGAATTTCTCCGCGCGCCAGCCGCGATGCCATTGAAGGGGAACACGCCGGCGCGCTCAAAGTTCGCCTCACCGCGCCGCCACTCGATGGTCGCGCCAATGACGCGCTGCGCCGCCTGCTGGCCGCCCGTTTGAACCTGCCGCTGGCGGCTGTTAGAATCGTCGCCGGGGAAAAAAGCCGCAATAAGCGCGTTGAAATTCGCGGCATCACGCCCTCGCAATTTCTCGCGGTGCTGGTGCAATTCACATAATGGTATTGTCCGCGCGATTGAGCCGCCGTCTCGCAGCCGGACAGCATTTTCTATCGCCGAATTCGAGGAGTTGAATCGTGCCAGACATCAAAGCCATTCAAGCCGAACTTCGCGCCAGCAAACTCGACGGCTGGCTTTTCTATGACCATCATCATCGCGACGCGATCGCTGCAACCATTCTCGGCCTTCCCTCCAAGGGCCTCGTCAGCCGCCGCTGGTTTTATTTCATTCCGAAACGCGGCGAGCCTCGCAAGCTGGTTCACCGCATCGAGTCGGTACAGCTCGATTCGCTCCCCGGCTCGAAACTGGTCTATTCCGGCTACGCCGAGCTGCACAAAAATCTCCCCAAGCTGCTTTCCGGCGCGAAAACTATTGCCATGCAGTATTCGCCGCAAAATAATATTCCCTACATCGGATTGGTCGACGCTGGCACCATCGAGCTGATCCGCAAGTTCAAGAAAAAAATCGTGACCTCCGCCGACCTGGTCCAGATATTCGAAGCCGCCTGGACGCCCGAGCAGCTCGAATCGCACCTGGCGGCCGGCAGAATCATTGACCGAATTACGCAGGCTGCTTTCGGCCGCGCCGCGGCATTCGTGCGCGAGGCCAAGCCGCTCACCGAATTCGAACTGCAGCAGTGGATTGTGGATCAGTTCGCCGCGCAGGGAATCGTCGCCGGCGAACCGGCCATCGTGGCCGTCCAGCCCAACAACGGTAATCCGCACTACGACCCAAAGGCTGCCTCTTCGCGTCCCGTGCGCGCCGGCGATCTGCTGCTGCTCGATATCTGGGGCAAATTGGATCAGCCCGGCAGCGTCTACTACGACATCACCTGGGTCGGCTATCTGGGCCAGCGCGTGCCCGATTCCTATTCCAAGATTTTCCGCATCGTCCGCCAGGCGCGCGATCGCGCCGTGGAATTCGTTCAGGAATCCGTTGCCACGGGGCGCACCATTCACGGCTGGCAAGTGGATCGCGAGGCGCGCGAGACGATTCGCAAGGCCGGATACGACAAATATTTCGTCCACCGCACCGGCCACAGCATTGGCCAGGAGACCCATGGAAACGGCGCCAATATGGACGGCCTGGAAACGCGCGACGACCGCAAGATCGTTCCGCGGACCTGTTTTTCCATCGAGCCGGGAATTTACCTCCCGGAATTCGGAGTTCGCACCGAAGTGAATGTCTATGTCGGCGAAAAGGAAGCGCGCGTTACCGGCGCCATTCAAAAAGAAATTCTGGCGCTGCTGTAAATGAATTTTTTCAATGCGGCGCGCGAGCGAGCCACCGAGTGAAACAGTGAGTGAACCACCGAACGGTCCTTGGACCGAACCATCCGATGCCGCGCACGTCGTAGACTCGCGGGTTTCGGCTCCCGAATTGGCGCCTGCGTCCGCTCCGGAATCTCCGAACGAAATTTCCGCGGCAGGCGACGCGTCCTCGGGGAGCGGTGCGCACGTCGCTCAATCGAAGCGCCCGCGAAACGTTGCGGCCACCCTCGCTCCGCTCATCGCACTCGCCGGATGGGTCGTGCCGGGTTCGGGACATCTCCTGCTTGGGCGTTGGGGACGCGCCGCGGGCTTTTTCGTCGCGGTGGGAGGCCTTGCAGTCACCGGCTTTGCGCTGCGCGGAGAACTTTTCGCGCCGCGCTCGCCAGACCCCTTCGGCACGCTCGGATTCCTCGCCGACGCCGCTTCGGGAGTATTTTATTTCCTGGCGCGCTTCCTCGAAGCGGCCGGCCCAAATATTTCGCGCGCCGCCGGCGAGTACGGCACGCGCTTTTTGGCCGCGGCTGGCGTGGTCAATATCATCGCGCTCTTCGACGCCTTCGAGATAGCCATCGGGCGCCGGAGTTAACTGCCGGGCCGTGAGTCAGGTGCCCAACTACATGATCGACGCCTCCCCCCACATCGGCCATTTCGCATCGCTCATGATTTTCGCCGCGCTCGTCTCGCTCGCCTTCGCCTGCCTCACCCGCCGCACCCCGCTGGAGCGCGTGAAGTACGCCGCGGCTTGCTTCGCCCTTTTTCTTCTGGTCGCCATCGGCCTCGCCTGGTTTTTCTATCCGCTCTCGCATTAGCCATCTCGCTGTTCCCGCGCGCCGCGTCTTTGGGCCTCGCTCGGCGCTCCGATATCTGTCGCCGCTGCCCTTGCGCGCCTCGTTCTCGATCCTCTCGGCAGCGCGGCGCTTCGTTCTCGCGCTCCTCGATTCGTGTTTTGGCCCAGCCATGCCGCGAAACGCCTGCGCGCACCTGGTTTGAAAGTTCTTCGCCGCGATGTTACATTCGGTTGTGCGCCGAGGTAGCTCAGTTGGTAGAGCAGCCGATTCGTAATCGGCAGGTCCCCGGTTCAAGTCCGGGCCTCGGCTCCATCTTCTCGACCGTCCACGCACCAAACCGAAAATCTCGAAATATCCAGCTTCAGTTTCGGCCACCACTCCCGCGTCGCGCGCGTTGCGCCGCGCCGCGCGAAGACGCTTTTCAGGAGCGCTGCCCGTCCTGGTGCACGTACTTGATCACCTCCACCTCGGACACCGCGATCAGCCCTTCCTTCAGCATTTCGTCCAGCACCGGCAGCAGCTTGCCGATTTTCTCCGCCGTGTCCACCACGCTCACCATCAGCGGAGCGTCCGAGGAAAACGACAGCAGATGCGAGCGATGGATCAGCGTGCTCGCGCCATACCCCTCGATTCCCCGAAACACCGTGGCGCCCGCGATATCGAGTTCGCGGCATTTTTCGACAATCGCCCGGTACAGCGGCTTGCCTTCCCACTTATCGTCTTCCCCAAAATGAATCCGCAGCATTTGCGCGTTGCCTTCCAGTTTCATGGCCGCCCCTCCTTTCGTCGCTCGCCCGCCGCGGGATCGTGCGTATATTTCACGACGCCCACATCGGAGAGCACCACCAGTCCCTGCTGCACCATGCCGTCCAGCACCGGAAAAAATGCGCGCAGCTTTTCTTCGGTTTCCACCACTGTCAATTCAATCGGATGATCGTGCGAGAGCGTCAGCATCTTTTCCTTGTGAATTCGCCGGTTCGCTCCGTAACCCAAAATTCCTTGATATACGGTCACGCCGGCAATGTCGTTGGCGCGCATGCTTTCCACCAGCGCCTTGTAGAGCGGCTGATCGTGCCACTTGTCGTTCTCCCCCACGAAAATACGCATCAGCTTGGCCCTGCTTTCGCGCTTCAGCGAAGGTGCCGCCGCTCCCTGTGCGGCGCTCGCGGCGGCTGTCTCCGCGGGTTTGGCCACCGTCGTATCCTGAATTTCAATCAGCCCCGTCCCGGCCATTTGCTGCAGCTTGGGAAGCAACTCTTCCACGCGCGCCGCGGATTCGATGAATTCGATACGAATCGGCAGGTTCTCGGTGAGCCGCTCGATTTTCGTGGTGTGCAG
>JBAVQT010000505.1:0-11118 GCA_049694295.1 Candidatus Acidiferrales bacterium | reverse complement strand
CGGGCAGGCCGCCATACGGAAAGCCATCGCGCCCGCCAGGTTCGGCTCCGTGGAAGTCGAGAGAGGGAAGCGTGCCGCGCGCAGATTCACCGCGCCCCGCAGGCCAGCGCCCTTGGAAATCAGCGCCGCGAAAGCCCGGTGCGCCAAGTTCCTCACGGCCGCCCGGTGCTGGTCCGCGCAAATTTCCTCCATCGAAGTCCGGACGTCCAAACAATTCGCGACCACGCGGCACTAAACCTCCGTTCCGCGGAAAGCCCAGAACATAGCCGCCGGCCAATTTCGAGGCGCCAATCGCCAATCACCAATCACGAATCACCAGCCACATGCCTCTCATCCAACTCGCCTCCAACGAAAATCCCCTGGGCCCATCGCCGCTTGCCATCGCCGCCGCACGCGATGCACTTGCTTCCGCCAATCGGTATCCCGACGACAACTCGTCCGCCCTGCGCGATGCTCTTGCGCATCTCCATTCCGTGCCGCCAGAAAATATTCTACTCGGCAACGGTTCCACAGAACTGATCGATCTGGCCGCGCGCACGGTTCTTTCACCCGGCGATGTCGCGGTCGTTTCTCACGGCACTTTTCCGCTCTATGCCATCGCGGTTCGTTCCGCGCGCGCCGAATCGATCGAAATACCGTCGCGCGATTTCGCGCCCGATCTCGAAGCCCTTGCTCGCGCGGTCACGCCCTCGACAAAACTCATCTACCTCGCCAATCCCAACAATCCCACCGGCACGATTTTCTCCGCCGCCGCGCTGGCGCGATTTCTTGACGACATTCCGAAAACAATTCTCGTGGTGCTCGACGAAGCGTATTGCGACTACGTCGCCCGCTCCGATTACCCGCGCTCTCTCGATCTGTTGCGCGGCGGACGAAATCTCCTGGTGCTCCGAACTTTTTCGAAAATTCACGGACTCGCCGGCCTGCGCATCGGCTACGGTCTCGCACCCGCGGCTTTGGTTCGTGCGATGAATGCGATCCGCATGATCTACAACACTTCGCGCGTGGCACACGCCGCGGCGCTCGCCGCTCTCGGCGATTCCGATCACCTTCGCCGCTCGCTCGAAACCAATCGAGCCGGGCAACACCAACTTTGCGCCGGGCTGGCGACGCTGGGAGCGATTCCATTCGTGCCGGATCACGACACGGCGTCTGTTTCCGCGTGGGCATGTGCCGGCCCGATTCGCATGGTTCCTTCTTCCGCGAATTTTATTTTCCTCGATTTCGGTTACGACACACGGCCGCTCTGCGCCGATCTTGCCGATCGCGGTGTGCAGGTCCGGCCGACGGAGTGGATGGGTTATCCGCACGGTCTGCGCGTCAGCATCGGCGCCGCCGCCGATAATGATGCGTTTCTCGGCGCGCTGGCGGCCGCAATGGCTGCAGGGCACTCCGCTCGGCCCGCTAAACTCTAGTTATTTTTTGCCGGCCACGTCGTTTTTGCGCGTTAACTTTGCGCGCCGATTGTGCCGGTTAATTTTGCCTTGACCCGCCGGCTGTTTTTGCGTAATGGTTTGCGTCGTGGTTGTAGTATCGTCCGTATCGGCGATCGCGTTTCACGCGATTTCATGCAACCAATCACGCCACTAACCAAAAAAGGAACGCACAACCCTACATGGCGAATCCAACCGAACCGGCCGCTCGCGATTCTTCCGCTCGAAATGGTTTGCTAGGCGATCCTGCCACGGAAATTTTGAAGTCCAGCCACAACATTGCTGTCGTGGGCCTCTCCAGTCGGCCGTTCCGCCCGAGTTACGGCGTCGCGGAATATCTGCAATCCGCGGGTTATCGCGTGATCCCCGTCAATCCCCAGGAGTCGGAAATTCTTGGCGAAAAATCCTACGCTCGCCTGGAAGACATTTCCGAGCGCGTGGACATCGTGAACATCTTTCGCCGGTCGGAATTCGTTCCCGAGATCGTGGACGCCGCGATCCGCATCGGCGCGCGCGCCGTCTGGATGCAGGAAGGTGTGATTCATCACGAAGCCGCGGAGCGCGCTCGCCGTGCCGGGCTGGTGGTTTTCATGGACGCCTGCATTTTGAAGGAGCATATCAAGAGGTTCCGGTTGCATTGAGATAAAGGCGTTAGTTAAGAGTCCAGAGTTGAGAGTTAGAAGCTTGAGGCTAAAGACAAAAAACTAGAGGCAAAAAACAGAAGGCCGTACGCGGCTGGTGGAAGCGCGGCTATTTTCCTAGTTCGTAGACCATCAGCGATCTTTTTCCCACCTGCGCCAGCACGATGCTGCGGCCATCCGGCGCGATCTTAAAATCGTGAAATTCCAAATCGTGAAGCAGCGGCGTGAAGGAGCCGTCCTTCAGGCCCACCCACACCAGGTCGCCCGAGCGATCTTCCGGGCCGCGTTTGAGCAGCACGCGAGTTTCGTCGGCGCTCCATTCGAAGCGACCCTTGCCGGCGTTCACGCGGATGGGCCGAAAAGGATGAGCGACGTCGCGGACCTCCAGCGTGTCGCCGTCGGCAAAATAACCGATGTGGCGGCCGGATTCGGAAACGCTTAGCTCGCCGTCATAGTCCGGCAGTCGCGTAATTTCGCGAACCGACTCGTGCAGCAGATCGAGCGCCGCTAATTGCTGCTTGCCCATCACGCTCAGGCTGGTTTCCACCACAAATGCTTCGTTGCGTTTGGCGTTCCATTGCAGCGCGTCCACTGTCTTGCCGTCAAAAAGCGTTTCGAATTTTCCGTCCGCGGGGCGCACCCGGTGGATTTCATACGGCGGTCCGGGACTCAAATACACAACGGACTGGCCGTCGGCCAGCCAAGTTGCGCGAATCCCGCCTTCGATGAAGCGCGTCTTCAGACCAGCCACGTGAATTTCAGCGCCGTTTTCATCGAGCAGGAGAATTGCCTTTTTGCCTTCCGCCGGCTCGTCTTCGTCGTCGGAAAGCGGTTCGTTGGTCATGCTGACGGCGATTTTCTTGTTGTCCGGCGACCACGCCAGCGACTCGATCACATAAGTGGTGGGCGGAATCAACGGCATGAACTTCTCGCCTTCGAGAATTTTCTTTTTCGAGCCGCTGGACGATACCACCCAGATATCGTCGCGCTCGATGGTCAGCTTTTTCTTGGTTTTCTGCTGCGGCACCGAGCAGACGATCTGATTGTTCTGCGAGACGGCAAACGTCGAGCAGTCTTCGTCTATCACCGTTTTGGGCATCGCCTGTGCGCGCGCGATTCCAGGGGCTAGCGCCAGCCCCAGCGCCGCCAACAACAGTACAGGGCAGAAGGACAACGAAAGTCGGGCTATTTTGTTCGCGGATCGCTCGTGCCGGCGCGGCTTCGTTGCGGATGCGCACACGTCTTTATTTCTCATCGGTCTGCGATCCCTGCTGGTCCGGCTTCTTCCCGCGAATCCTGGCGATTTCCGCCATGCGCTGGCGAATGCGCGCCTCGAAACCCTGATCCGTGGGGCGAAAATATTTTCTTCCGAGCAGACTTTCGGGCAGGCAAGTCATGTCCGTGACTTTCTCTTCCGCATCGTGCGCGTATTGATATCCCTTGCCGTATCCGATGTTTTTCATCATTCCGGTGACGGCATTTCTTAGATGCAGCGGAACCGGCTCCGCGATGGTTCGTTGCAAATCTTCGGCGACTTCTCCGTATCCGACATACAGAGCGTTGGATTTTGGCGCGAGCGATAAATAGACGGCGACCTGCGCCAGCGCCAGATTGCCCTCGGGCGGGCCGATGAATTCAAATGCCTCCTTGGCCGCGATGGTCACAGCGAGCGCGCCCGGCTCGGCCAGGCCAATGTCTTCGCTGGCCATCCGCACCATGCGGCGCGCCAAAAAAAGCGGATCTTCACCCGATTCCAGCATGCGCGCCAGCCAATAGAGCGCCGCGTCGGGATCGGAATTCCGCACACTTTTGTGGAGGGCGGAAATCAGGTTGTAATGCTCTTCGCCGGATTTATCGTAGGGCAGCAGGCGCTTTTGGAGCACGTCTTCGAGGCGTTCCTGCGAGAGCGCGCGGCGTCCCTCGGAGTTCGCTTCGGTTCCCAGCACCAGCGCTTCCAGAGTGTTGTAGGCCGCGCGCGCGTCTCCATTGGCGATCACCGCGATGCGGTGCAGGATTTCGTCGCTGGTGTCCACCTGCTCGTTTCCCATCCCGCGTTCGCTGTCCGCGAGCGCGCCGCGCAGCAGGCCCACGATCTGCTCCTCGCCTAGCGCTTTCAAGACGTACACCTTCATCCGCGATAGCAGCGCCGCCACCACTTCGAACGACGGATTCTCGGTGGTGGCCCCGATCAACACGATGTTTCCGGCCTCGACATGCGGCAGAAAAGCGTCCTGCTGCGCTCTATTGAACCGATGTACTTCGTCCACGAAAACGATTGTCCTGCGGCCGTAGCGCCTTGCGCCTTCGGCTCGTGTCATCACCTCTTTGATTTCCTTTATGCCGCTGAGTACAGCGGAGAAGGGAACGTATTCGCTGCGCGTCTTACGAGCGATGATTCGCGCCAGGGTAGTCTTTCCGCATCCGGGCGGTCCCCACAGGAGCATGGAGCCCAGGTCGTCGCGCTCGATCTGAGTGCGCAGAGGCTTGCCGTGGCCCAGAAGTTGTTCCTGGCCGATGAATTCGTCGAGTGTGCGCGGGCGCATGCGGTCGGCTAGCGGCCGGCCGGCTAGCGGTTCGTCTTCTTGATGAGCGGTGCCAAATAGTCCCACTTTTGCCCTTTAGAAACCTGCGCTGGTGTGCTCTCCGTTGCCCTTGCGGCTCCTGGATTCAACACCACCTCAAATCTAGCCGAGCGTGTGGGAATTGCAAGGGTCAAGACCTGTGGACTATTTTATGAGCGACTCGGCTTGGCGTTGGCGGGCAACTTCGTAAAGGAGCACGGCTGCGGCGACGGCCGCATTGAGGGAGTCTACCTGGCCGCTGATGGGTATCGAAATTGATGCGTCGGCGGCCTTGAGGATGTCGTCTGACAGGCCGGCACCTTCGCTGCCGATGAAAATCGCGATGGGAGAGCGCAAATCTTTGGACTGGCGGGAGGCGGCGGATGCGCGGGAAGCCGTGGCAAGCACCTGGACTCCCGCGACCCGGAGCTGCATGAGGACCATGGGCGCAGCCATCCCGCGCAGAATGGGAAGGCGCAGCGCCGAGCCGGCCGAAGCGCGCAGAGCTTTCTGGGCCCAGGGGTCGGCGGTCCCGCGAGTGGCAATTACGCCGGTGGCGCCGAAGGCCTCGGCGGAGCGGACAATCGCTCCTACGTTGCCGGGATCCTGGACGCCCGCCAGAACGACCACCAGCGGGGCATTACCTGTGAATGCGCCGTCTGAGTTGGCCGGGCCGCGCAGGATGTCTTCCAGCGACCAGTCGCGGCAGCGGACTAAAGCGGCGATTCCTTGCGGAGTTTCGGTGGCTGCGATGGCCGCGAAAATCTTGTCGGTGGTGTGCAGAGTTTTTAGTTCGGCGTGCCCGCTCATTCGCGCGGTCAGGAGAATGCGGTCGTAGGCCTGTTGGCCGGACTCACTCACCAGCAGAGCTTCGATTTTCAGGCCGGCGCCGACAGCTTCTTCGACTAACTTAGGGCCCTCGAGCGCGAGCGGTTCGCCCTCAGCCGGACCGGCGTTGGAGAAGGCTGCGCGAAATTGTTTTATCCAGCGATTGTCCTTGCTGGTGATTCGTTCGCCGCTCACGCCGGGTGGCCTTTTCGAATGGATTCTTTGGATCGCAATTTCGAGCGCCAGCCTAACATTCCCGCCGCCTCTGCACTAGCCGAGATCCTCACGGCACAAGTACGAAGCGGGCGCCACGCTGATCGCGAGACCAGACTTTTTCTACGTCGGCTAGGGGAATCTGCTCCACTTCAATTTTCAAGTCGCCGCGCCGCAATTGAGCCATTACTTCGCGAAACGCTTCCTTCCACATGTCGAGGGTGCCGCCGCTGCCCGTGCCAGAACCTATAATTTCCAGCTGGGTGCTGCGCAGGACGGCCGCCGGGAGCGTGATGGTCGGCCCTGCGCTCTCGCCGATTTCCACGAGGCGAGTGCGCGTGGCCGCCGCGGCCAGATCGTGGCGCGTGAGCGCGGCGAGGAGCGCTTCGGTGGGCTGGCCCCACAAATAATCGAGAATGACTTGAAATCCGCCATCGGCGGCTTCTCGCGCGAACGCGGCGGTCAACTGCTCCTGAGTCTGATTGAGCTGGATTACGGCATCGGCGCCCAGGCCGCGCAATTTCTCGAGGGCCTGCACGTTGCGTCCGGCAGCCACAACGCGGCGCGCTCCCTGCTGCTTGGCGATTTGCACGGCCATCGTTCCCGTCGCTCCGGTGGCGCCCAGGATCAGCACCGAGTCCCCTGGCTTCATCTCCGCCCGAAATTTCACGGCGCCCCACGCTGCAAGAGCGGGGTTGAATGCGGCCGCGACGGTCGCCTCGTCGATACCATCCGGGGCCGGAAAACAGCGTTGGCGCGCTACGACGGTGCGCTGCGCCATCGAGCCGAACGGCGCTCGGGGCATGGCAAACACCACGCGCGTGCCGTCATTGAGCTTGCCTGCGCCATCCGTGCCGCAGACCGCCGGCAGAGCGCCCATCGAGGAGTAGTGCGTTCCGTTGGCACGCGACTTATCGAGCGGCTTGATTCCGGCGGCGCCGACTTCGACGATTACTTCGCCATCTCCCGCCGCTGGCTCCGCAAAATCTTCGTAGCGCGGCGGCTGGCCCACTTCGTGCAGGACGGCTGCTTTCATGATTTCTCCTCCGTGAGTTTCGGCGATCTCCGGCGACCCGTGTTTACTTTTTGTCTGCGGCACGATGGGTCGCCGCCGCTGCGTCTTGCTCCTGTTGGCCGGCTATGATAGTTTGCCAACTCAAGTCAGGGGCGTAGGCCGCTGCGAGCGAACATTGTCCGTAGAAATCCAAAAAATCTCCACTGAATCTCCGGAGCCGAACGTCATCGAGTACGCGGCGGGTTTCGTGCGCCGCGGGCGCGTGGTGGGCGTCCCGACAGACACGTTTTACGGGCTTTGCGTCGATCCTTTCAACCTTGCCGCTATCGAGGCGGTATTCCAGTGCAAAGGACGCCCGGAAACGAAGGCGTTGCCGATTCTGGTCAGCTCGATCGAGCAGGCGGTGTCGCTGATGCGCGAGGTGCCGGACGCTTTTCTAAAGCTGACGCACAATTTCTGGCCCGGCGCGCTGACCATCGTTACCGAGGCGACGCACCGGCTACCGCTGAAGGTTACAGGCAACAGCGGGCGCGTGGCGCTGCGCTGGCCGAATTCGCGGGTGGTGACGGCGCTGGTGGAAGCGGTGGGCGCTCCGGTGACCGGGACTAGCGCGAATCTTTCCGGATTTCCATCGTGCACTAACGCGCAGCAGATCGTGAAGCAGCTGGGTCCGCGGCTGCCGCTGATTCTCGATGGCGGCGATACCGGCGGAACACTGGCTTCGACGATCGTGACGATTGACGGCGATTCGTGGACCATAGCGCGGGAAGGCGCGATTCCCGACGCGGACATACTTCGGGCGCTTGCCGGATAGTTTTTTGGTGTCCTTTCGCTGTGGCGCACTCCTGGTTGTCCACATATTTCGTCGCAATGTGCGGATTTGAGCTAGGAATTTAAATCGAGCGATGGCACTGCTGAATTGCCCGAACAGCGGGGGCGCGGTGGCGGCAAAGGTCCAGGTTTCAGCTGGCGAACCGCGCCGCTACGGATTGGTGCCGTCGTCGGGTCGGCGTTTCAGGGTCGGCTTGTCGGGATCGTCGGTGTCACTGCCGTCGGCTGTGGAGTTCGGGTCGCTGGGCTTGTTGGTCTGCGTCTTGTGCCGCAGAGACGGGCCGCCGGCCTTCTTCTTGTCCACCTTTTCGTTGTTCTCGAGCATTTGCAGGCGGGCCTTGACCATATCGAACTCCGAGGTGGAGACGATGTATTCGGGGCGGCTGGGAAGGATGGTGGAAATTTCCTTCTGGCAGGCCACGATGCGTTCGGGAGTTGGCGGATGGGTGGAAAAGAATTTCGGGATGGTTCCGGGCTGCTTTTTCTCGAGAGCTTCGACCTTTTCGAAAAAGGTCACGAAGGAGTTTGGGTCGTATCCGGCTTTGTACATGTATTGCAAACCGAGATAGTCGGCTTCCGCTTCGTCGGCGCGCGAGAATTTGAGGAAGGTCATGGGAATGGCGAATTGCATGCCTTCGTACATCGCATATCCGGCCCAGCTATAGGGGATGAAAATCATGGCCACCATGGCGCCGGCCTGGACGATGTCGCCCTTGGTCTGCTGCTTAGTGCCGTGGCGCGCGCAAACGTGGGCGATTTCGTGAGCCATTACGCCGGCGAGCTCGGATTCCTCGTCGGCATGCAGGATCAGGCCGCTATTGACGTAGAAAAAACCGCCGGGGAGAGCGAAGGCGTTGACCTGATCGGAGTCGATGACCTTGATCGTGAAAGGAACACGCGCGTCGGAGTTGCGGACCAGATTCTGGCCTACGCGGTTCACGTATTCGACCACGACCGGATCGTCGATAAATTTCGCGCTCTTGTCGACTTCCTGGGCCAACTGCTTGCCGAGGGCGATTTCATGCTCAAGCGAATAGAAATCGAGACCCTTGCCGACGCTCCGGTTTCCGATCGCGTTGACATCTTGCTTGCTGCCGGGCTTTACGCCGGGCTCGGCGGCAGGCTGGCTGGCATCGCCGGTAGTTGCGGGGGCGGAGGTGTCGCCGCTTTGACCATCAGGGGTCTGGGACGGAGACGCGGCGGTGCTGGGCGCTGGTGTGCTGGATTGCGTTCCAGATTGTTGGGCGGCGGGCGCGGCACCGCTGGGTGCGGGCGCAGGGGAGGGTTGGGCGCTCGGAGCGGTCTGCGAACTCTGAGTTGTTTGCGAGGGACCCTGCTGGGCAGTTTGCTGCGCCCGCGGCACGGAAGCGAGCAACCCCGGAACCGGCACCATCAGCGCGGAGACTACCATCGTCAAACCGCGCAATAAAAATTGTTTCCCCATAATTGCCTCCCAGGGAATCTGGCCTGAGTATACACCCACCGGGCCGGACACTTGGCCACTGTGTTCACGCCGCCCCGAAGCGTCGCGAGCAGGCCCTTCGGGGCTCCGCAGGGCACTCCCCTCGACCGATGCTGCTATAGATGTACGATCGGCTCGCGGGGTTTTCTCCCACTTTCGCTGGGAGGCTTATCGCCGCCTGAGAGCCCCCAGCGGGCGTCATTAATCATTCGCGGTCATCGGCGGCGATTTCCGCTTTCTTCCGCCTGCCCATGGCGCTACATTTCTAAGGTGCCCGCCCCCAAAATACAAGTCGGCCAGGTATGGAAGAAGGATGGCTCGAGCGACACCTACCTGGTGACCAAGATATACAACGAAGCTCTGACCACGTTTGCCGTGCTGCGCAAGGCGGGGTCGGAAAGCGAAGGAACCACCAAGGTGAAGATCGCGCGGTCGGCAGCGGGGCAGACGATTCCCGGCTATAGTTACGCGCAGGATTCCGACGCTTTTTAGGTCCGCAGGGCTTGGCCCCGCGTTGATGCACGAGATCGGCCGCTTCTTCTCCTCGCGCAATCTCTTGTTCTTCCGTTGCTCCTCGCGCTATTCTTAGTCGCCTTCATGAGCAGCTTCGACATATTTCTGGCGTGCGCGATTCTGGCCGTGGTTACGTTTATTTTTATTTTTCGGGTGCGGCCCGAGGCTTCCGATTTTGCGCCGCATCGCACGCGCCTGGATCAGCTTATGGAGCGCCGCGACGCCATCTACGAAAATCTCCGCGACCTGCGCTTCGAATATCGCGCCGGCAAATTTTCCGAAGCCGACTACGAAGACACGCGACGCCTGCTGGAAATGGAAGCAGCGCGCGTGCTGGCGCAAATGGACGAGCTGACCGGCTCGGTTCCCACACCCGCCACGCGACAGGCCGCCGCCGAAAGGCCCCGCAACTCATGACGTTTCGCGCCGGATCAAATTGGTCGCGGCTGTTTTTGCACCGCGCACTGACGATTGTGTTTTTCGCGCTGGCCTCGCTGGCATTCGGATCTGCTTCGTTCGCCGGAACGGTATCGGGCACGGTTCGCAACGGCACCAATGGCCAACTGGCCGCGGGAGTCGACGTGATTCTCATCCAGTTGCAGGGCGGGATGACGCCGGTGGCCTCGACGAAAACCGATTCGGCGGGAAAATTTTCGTTCAACAATCCGGGGCTGGGCCAGGCGCCGATGCTGCTTCGCGCAGTGTACAAGGGCGTGAATTATCACGAGCCGGTGGCGCCGGGGAAATCCACGGCGGACATCGAAATCTTCGATCCGACCAGCAAGCCCAGTTCGATCTCGGTCGCGGCGCGCGCGATTATTCTGCAGCCTTCGCCGTCGGGGCTGCTAGTGGGCGAAGAGTACAGCGTGGAAAACAAGACGCAGCCTCCGCTGGCCTACTACCGGGACGATGGCTCGTTTCTCTTCGCGATTCCTCCGGGGGCGCAGCTGCATGAAACGTCCGCTGCGGGTTCGTCGGGCATGCCCGTGATCCAGCACGCGATCGATAAAGGAAAAGGGTTATCGGCGATTGCGTTTGCCTTCCGGCCCGGCGATAGCGACGTGCGGGTTTCTTATAATTTGCCCTATGCCGACAATCACGCGGCGTTCCGCGTATCGTCTCCCTACGCGGCGGCTCGGGTTGCGGTCTTCGCGCCGCCGACAGTGCAGATTTCCGCGCAAGGATTTTCTCCCGCGGGGTCGGAACAGGGTTTTAGCGTGTACTTGCGCGAAAATGTTCCGGCAAACACGTCTTTCACGGTTTCTGCGTCGGGAACCGCTCCGCCGCCGGCGGGCTCGCAATCCGGCGGGGACTCCGGCGCGGCCGATACTTCGCCTTCGCCCGCCGACAACACGCAAAATCCTTCGGTAAATTCGCGCATCGAGGAGTCCGGAGCGGAGGCTCCCACGGCGTCGATCACCACACTTCCCGCGCGGATTGACGGGATCAAGTGGATTTTGGTTTCGGGATTCGCGGCGTTGTTTTTGCTGGGATTTGCTTTTCTGTGGTTGCGGCCGCTGCCGTCCGCAGCGTCGATGGCTCTGGCCGGCGCGATGCCGGCGATGGTTGTCGAGCAGGGTGCCGCGAGCTCGGCGAAGGCGTCAGCGGTGGCGCCTACGCT
>JBAVQT010000504.1:0-4994 GCA_049694295.1 Candidatus Acidiferrales bacterium | reverse complement strand
TCTGCTCTGGAAACTCACTGGCGGCGCGCCAGGCGGAATCCACATCACCGACGTCACCAACGCCAGCCGCACCCAACTGATGCACCTCAAAACTCTCGCCTGGGATCGCGAAATGGTCGCAGCCTATGGCATCCCGGAAAAAATGTTGCCCAGAATTGCATCGAGCAGTGAAATCTACGGCCACGCTAAGTTCAATCCAATCGAAGATGTCCCCATCGCGGGAATTCTCGGCGACCAGCAAGCCGCGCTAGTCGGCCAGACCTGCTTCAATCCCGGCGAAGCCAAGAACACCTATGGCACCGGCTGTTTCATGCTCGAAAATACCGGAGCCGAAATCGTTCATTCCAGATTCGGTCTGCTCACCACTGTTGCCTACAAGTTTGGCGCCCAACCCGCGCACTACGCTCTCGAGGGCAGCATCGCCATCACCGGCGCGCTGGTCCAGTGGCTGCGCGACAATCTCGGAATCATTCAGAAGAGCGCGGACATCGAGCCGCTCGCTCGCACCGTCACCGACAATGGCGGCGTATATTTCGTTCCCGCATTTTCCGGTTTGTACGCGCCCTACTGGAAAGCCTCCGCCCGAGGAGTGATCGCCGGCTTGACGCGTTACGCCAGCAAGGGCCATCTCGCGCGCGCGATCCTCGAAGCTTCCGCGTTTCAAACCCGCGAAGTCCTCGAAGCCATGGAGAAGGACTCACACATTCAGCTGCAAGTTTTGCGGACCGATGGAGGTATGGTTGAAAATGATCTGCTCATGCAATTTCAATCCGACATTCTGAATCTTCCCGTCGTTCGCCCGGTCATTAAGGAAACCACCGCTCTCGGCGCCGCTTACGCCGCGGGCCTCGCGGTCGGATATTACAAAGACCTCGCCGACCTCCGCGCCAATTGGGCCGTCGATTGCACCTGGCGCCCGAATATGGACGACGCAACGCGTGAGCGTCTCTACAAATTCTGGAAAAGGGCGGTCGCGCGTTCTTTCGATTGGCTCGATGCATGAGCGAAACATTTCAAATTACATCGGCGCCGTCAGCGCCGCTGCGGGCGCAAGCCACGCAAGGAGAAGACCGAGATGACTTCACCTTTCTTCGGTGAGTTCATGGGCACCCTCGTGATGATGCTCTTGGGTAATGGCGTAGTCGCCGGTGTCTTGCTCAAGCGCTCCAAAGCCGAGGGCGCCGGTTGGATGGCCATCACCACAGGCTGGGCCTTTGCCGTGATGGCCGGCGTATTCACCGCCATCGCCTGCGGCAGCAAAGGCGCGTACCTCAATCCGGCTGTCGCGCTGGGCTTCGCAATTTCCTCCGGTGACTACTCCATGCTCGCCTCGGACATCGTCGCGCAGTTGTTGGGCGCTTTCGTCGGCGCGGTGCTCGTTTGGATCCACTTCGGACCGCATTGGCGGGAAACTCCGGACCCGCACCTCAAGTTGCTGGCCTTCTGCACCGCGCCCGCGATCCGCAAGCCTGTGTGGAATTTCGTCAGCGAACTAATCGCTACGCTCGTGTTGGTCTTCGTAGTCGCCGCAATTTTCTCCAGAGGCGTCTCCGCCACCGCTCCCGCCGGTTCGCTAGCTCCCTATTTGGTGGGTGCGCTGGTCTGGGGCATCGGTCTTTCGCTCGGCGGCACCACGGGATATGCCATCAATCCCGCCCGCGATTTAGGTCCGCGCATCGCTCACGCCATCCTCCCGATCGCCGGCAAAGGCGGCTCGGACTGGAGCTATGCTGCAATTCCGGTACTGGGGCCGCTGGCGGGAGCGGGAATTGCGGGCCTGCTCATCCGCCTCTTCAAATTCTGACCAAAAATAATCTGACCGGAAAGAAAATGGCGCAGCCGCCTTCACCCCACAGCCGTCCCTCTGCTCGGCGTCGTTAGCTGCGCCTTCCTGCTCGGCCGCATCGAACCGATTCCCGCACCTCCCGCGCACTTTTCGCTCGCCCTCGCTGTGAATCGCATGGCATCATCGCGGCTACTCGCTTCGACGGAGGGAAATCCCCACATGGCTTCCGCGCTCATTCGCCGTCGGCCGTTCATTCTCTTTCTCTTCGCGCTTTCGCTCTCGCTCCTGGGTCTTCACGCAGTTGGAATTCACGCCGCGCCCGCCGATTCACTTCTCTACGTCGGCACCTACACCGAACACGGCAGTAAAGGCATCTACGCCTTTCATTTCGACTCCTCTTCCGGCCACGCTTCTCCCGTCGGACTCGCCGCCGAAACGGCCGATCCTTCTTTTCTCGCATTCGATCCCCGCGGCGATCGCCTCTACGCCGTCAATGAAATGTCGGAGTTCCACGGCCAATCCGCCGGGGCCGTCAGCGCCTTCTCCATCGATAGCGCCACTGGTCTTCTCTTTCCTCTCGACCAGGTTTCTTCGCGCGGAGCGGGTCCGGCCTTCGTCGCCGTTGACCGCACCGGAAAATTCGTCATGGTCGCCAATTACGACGGCGGCAGCGTCGCCGTTTTCACCGTTCTTCCCGACGGCCGCCTCGGCGATCCCTCCGCTTTCGTCCGTCACCATGGTTCCAGTGTCAATCACGAACGTCAATCCAGTCCCCACGCCCACGCCATCGCCATCTCTTCCGATAATCGCTTCGCCATCGTCGCCGATCTCGGCCTCGATCAACTCATTCCCTATCCCTTCGACGAGCGCACCGGAAAACTCGGCCTGGCGCAAAACATCACGCCCGCTCATCCCGGCTCGGGCCCGCGCCATCTGATCTTCGATCGCGATGGAAAATTCCTGTACGTGATTGATGAAATCAGTTCTGAAGTGAACGTCTATCGCTACGAGCCCCGCGCCGCCGTCCTAACTGAATTGCAAACCATTTCCACGCTTCCCGAGGGCTTCTCCGGCCAAAGCACCGCGGCGGAGATCGCTCTCGCTCCCTCCGGAAAATTTCTCTACGCTTCCAATCGCGGCGACGATAGCATCGCCGTCTTCGCCGTCCATCGCCGCTCCGGCTTGCTCTCCAAAGTCGAGCGCGTCCCCACCCTCGGCCGCACTCCGCGCAATTTCGCGCTCGATCCCACCGGCAAGTGGCTCCTCGCCGCTAATCAGGATTCCGATAGCATCGTCATCTTCCGCGTTGATCCAAAGTCCGGCCATCTCACTTCCACCGGCCGCACTCTCGGCGTTTCTTCGCCCGTCTGCGTGCTATTCATTCCTGAGCGTTAGCGTTAGCGTTGGCTTTCTCCATTCGCGTTTGCGTCCACGCTGGCGCTGCTCAGAATTTTTCGCCTGCACGTCATCGAATACGCCGCTCCCAAAATTACGAACGCCAAAAATATGTAGGGCAGATAACGCCACGGCGCTGCCGGCGCCGGAAACACGCTGAACGCCAGCACCGCGCACAAAATCACCAGCGCCCCGCCGGCTATCGCCACGTCCCGCGCTCGCAATGTCCCTCGCCGCCGCAAATAAAACGGCAGCGCCAGGCACACCACAAAATACGATCCCACAAATCCAAATGAGGTCAGCTGCGTCCCGTAATTCACGCAATCCCACAGTGACACTCCCGCCGCCAGCATCGCCACCGGACCCACGATTGCCGCCACCGAGATCAGCGCGATCGCCCGGTGCGGCGTCGCGTTCACCGGATGGGCCAGTCCGAATTTCGGCGCGAACAATCCGTCGCGCGCCATCGAAAATAGCACTCGTGCGCCGGCGTTCACCGTCGCCAGCGTGCACCCGAAATAGCTCAGCGCCACTCCCGCCGAGCTCAGATATCCCACTGCCGGCAGCCGCAGCGATCGCGCGATCGTGTCGAATGGAGCGATCAAACTCTCCAGCACGATTCCGTTTCGGCGCGCCAGCGCCACCAGGCAGTAGATCATCGCCAGATATAGCAGCCCCATCGGAACCAGACACGTTACGATCGCGCGTGGAATTGTTCGCTTCGCGTGCCGTGATTCTTCTCCCAGCGTCGTCACGCTCTCGAATCCCGCCAGCGTCACGAAACCGAGCAGTAGTGCGACGTGCGCCCCTCCCAGCGGCATGGACCGAAAATCCATCTGCGGCCGATCCACCCAGGCCCCCGTGTGAACCATCGCCACTGCCACGATGAACACCATCACCGCCAGCGATCCCAATTCCACCAGCAGCATAATTTTTGTCGAAAGCTTGATGTCGCGATACGCGATCATCCACGCCAAAGCCACCACCCCCGCCGTCAGCAGGCACGAGCGCAGCACCGTCGTCTGCGCGCCCGTCGCCTGCTTGATCACCAGGTCCGCGTAAAACGCCGCCGATGGCGCCACGCTTGCAGCGCTGAATAGCATCGCCGCCACGTAACTCCATCCCGCCGCCAGCTCCGCGCCGCGCCCCAATCCTTCCCGCGCAAACGTAGCCAGCGCTCCCGCTGAAGCGCTTTGCGCCGCAAACCGATTGATCGAAATTAAAATCAGCGAAAATGCCAGCAGCGTGATCGAAAAAAACAGCCAGCTCGCGTTCCCTCCGGCCGCAATCAATAGCGGCAGCACGATGCCCAGCGTCCCGGTCGGCGCCATGCCGCCCAGCGTCTGCGCCGTATTCTCGATCGCCGAGAGATAGTTGTGCCGCAGCGTCAGCCGGCCATTCGGCGATTCAGCGTGGGAAGATTGCTCGACGTTCACAGTCAGAAACTTAGCAGCAGCGCCACTGGGAAGCAAACCCGCGCGCGCTCTCTCTGCAACTGGCGTCAAAGCTCCATCCGGTCGCCCTGAAAAATCAGACCGGTACGGACCGGTCAAGGTTTCTTGGTCGGCGGATATCTTTCCGTTTCGATCGGCGCGAGAAGTATTTTTTTGCGTAGTGCAAGGTCCGCCAGATCGGGGGAATCTGCAACGGCAGCCGGAGCCACTGAGCCCAGGGTTCGCCCAGAACCTCGGGAAACAAAAAGTTCTGAATATACCGATCGCCTCCAGCGCCGGAGCAGGTGCAATCTCAAACGCCGCCGCTCTTCCCCATCAGCCGGGCGACCATATACAATGTGGCGACATCCGAACTGGAG
>JBAVQT010000503.1:0-6840 GCA_049694295.1 Candidatus Acidiferrales bacterium | reverse complement strand
GGCACTTGCAGCTTGATGTGTTCCGCCAGGGGCTCGCCGGGTGTGTAGGTGAACGCAGGCGTAACCGGCTCGCCCAGGCCGCCATGGCACTGCGCGCAGACGTCCATAGCGCGATCGCGCGGAAGATTCGCGGGGTTCACGATCGTCGAATTCCCGGCCTCGTCGCTGTCGATCGCTGTGCCAGAATTCGCGCCGGGCGTGGCGGACGCCGGCCCCGGGCCCTCCAGCGCTCGATACTTCTCCACGTGCGCTCGGCCGTGTACATGGCAACGCTCGCACGAAATGCCAACCACGAGCGTGTCGGCGAAGTAATGATTCTCGAATGGCGAGTCGGAGACAGCTTTAATATAGGTCGCGTGGCATTCCAGGCAGCGCGGCGGAATTGGCCGGTCGAAGTTAGCCGTGCCGTCAAGGTATCCCGGGCTGTTCACCCACTGGCCGAGATCGACCCAATAAGACACAGGAAGCTGAAACAACGCGTTGCCTCGCCACGAAAGATACGTTTGGCCCTTGGTGCCCGATCCGACGACGATGTCAATTCGCGCGCTATGTGACTTTGCGTGCGGTGGATCGCCGATGACCGCCGTTTGGTAGAAACCGCTGGCTCTCGCCTCCATTTGGAAATGGAGGCTGGGATCGATGGTCTCCATCGTGTTGGAGCCCGGTGTGAATTTTCCCGAGATGGATTGGGCCGAGGGCGGGCGCGAAGTCAGATGATGCGCCGTCTTGTGATAGCTATCGAATTTATTCTGGTGGCAGGTCCGGCAGGCCTCGTCGCCGGCGAACGCGCCGCGGGTATCAAGTTGTGAGGAGGCCGCTACCGCCGCCGTTTGTTGGGGCGGCGGATCCGCTTGAGCGGGAGCCGCAATTGCTCCGATGGCACGCGTTCCCAGCAGTGACACCGCGATCAGCAGCGCGATTCCGTGGGCTCGGGCGGATGCCATGGGCTTGCGATCAATCGCCGTTAGGTTATCTGATATTCTGTGCGTTCTCAATGAAAACGAGATTTCGAGAATTAGCAGGAGAGTGAATGTCAAAGCGCGAAGACGACCGCCGCAAAGAGCTCGATCGGCGGCGGCTGCTCCAAATGATGGGTTGCACCGCGCTAGGAGGTGTGTTCGGAGGATCATGCGCGCCGGGCTCTGCGGCACTGGCGCTGCCCGGCGCTCCGTCTGCGTTCGAGGAAGTCTCCGCAGCAGCGAGCGGAATCTCCTGGCGTCACGTCAACGGCCGCTCGCCCCAGATGTATCTGCCCGAAACGGTCGGCGCCGGCTGCGCGTTTTTCGACTACGACAACGACGGCTGGATGGACGTCTATCTCGTCAATAGCGGCCCCTGCGATTTCTACACGCCGCCCGCGCCTCTGCGCAACGCCCTCTATCGCAACAATCGCGACGGCACGTTCACCGACGTCACCGAAAAAGCGGGAGTGCCCGGCACAGCCTACGGCATGGGAGCCGCCGTGGGCGATTACGACGCCGACGGATTTCCCGATCTCTACGTTACGCAATACGCGCGCAGTATCCTCTACCACAACAATGGGAATGGCACCTTCACCGATGTGACCGACAAAGCTGGCGTCGCGGCCCCCGGCTGGGGCACCAGCGCCGTCTGGTTCGACTACGACAACGACGGCCGTCTCGATCTCTTCGTTTGCCGTTTCGTGGATTTCGATAAATCAAAAAATAAATTCTGCGGCAACTTCCAGACTGGAGAGCGCTGGTATTGCATCCCCAGCGTCTACGAGCCCATGCCCTGCTGGCTCTTTCACAACAATGGCGACGGCACCTTTACCGACGTCAGCAAGGAATCCGGTATCGCGCAATCTCTCGCCAAGGCCTGGGGCGTGGTGGCTTGCGACATCAATAACGACGGCCTGATGGATCTCTTCGTCGGCAATGACACCGTCGCGAATTTTCTTTTCGCCAATCGCGGTCACGGTCGATTCGAGGAAATCGGCCTGCTGGCGGGCGTGGGCTACAGCGCCTATGGCCGCTCGCGCTCCGGCATGGGCGTGGATGCGGCAGACTACGATCAGGACGGCTGGCTGGATCTGTTTGTCGCCAACGTGGATCACGAAATGTTCTCGCTCTATCACAACAACAAGAACGAAAGCTTCACCGATATGGCCGTGCCGACTGGCATCGGCTCCTCCACGCGCTTGATGAGCGGCTGGGGATTGAAATTTTTCGACTATGACAATGACGGCGAGCTCGATCTATTGCTCTGCGATGGTCATCCCGACGATCGAATCGAAGGGCGCATCTCCGGCGTGAAGTATCTCGAGCCCATGCTGCTGTTTCGCAATACCGGCAAGGGTTTTGAGGATGTCAGCGCCGCGAGCGGCCCGATATTTTCGCAGCCCATCGCCGGCCGCGGCCTGGCGCTGGGAGATTTCGATAATGACGGTTCGGTGGATGTGCTCGTCACCGTAAACAATTCAGCTCCCATCCTGCTTCGAAACAACGCCGGCCGTCGGAATCACTGGCTTGGCGTGCGCCTCGTTGGTAACAAAGCCAACGTAGACGCCGTCGGCGCGAAGATTGTCTATCAATCTGGCGATTTGCGGCGCACGCGCACTAAGGTCGGCGGCGGCAGCTACCTTTCGTCGCATGATCCGCGCGTGGTGCTGGGAATCGGGCAGCGACCGAAAATGGATTGGATTGAGATTCACTGGCCGCAGCCCAGCGGACGCATCGAGCGCTTTACAGATCTGCCAGCCGACCGGTACATCACGATTGTCGAAGGCGAAGGAGTTGTCGCCCCGAAACCGCCCTCCGCCTCGTCATCACCAAAGTGATATTTCGTGGAATCGGATTGGCGCGTATCGCGCGCGCGTTAGATATCGAAGAAGACGGTCTCGCTCGGACCCTGCAGAATCACGTTCCATTCGTATGCGCCTGAGGTGCCTGGCGGGGCCGCCAGTTTTTTCGCGATGAGCGTCTGCCGGCGCGCGGGTTCGATCAGCCCCAGCGCGAAATCCTCGGCGTTCGCTGGTTCATCTGCAAAATAAATACGTGTCACCAGCCGGCGCAGTAGTCCACGCGCAAAAAAAGAGACGACGATGTGCGGCGCCTGCGATTTGCCGCTCGGACCCGGCACCGCGCCGGGCTTGATCGTCGAGAACCGAAATCTTCCGTCGGCGTCCGTCGAAACCCGGCCGTAGCCGATGAAGCCGGGCTCGAGAGATTTTTCCTGCGTATCTTCCGGATGCGCGTATTTGCCGGCGGCGTTGGCCTGCCAGAGCTCGAGCAAGGCGTCCGGAATTGGCTGGCCGTCGCCATCGAGTACCCGGCCTTCGATCGAAATTCGTTCGCCCGCAACACCCGGCCCCGCTACCTCGCTGCGTTCGAGCCAGGCCAGCCCGATCGAAAAAAATGGTCCGACGGTTTGGGAAGTTGTCGCCGGAGTTTTCATCACTTTTCCATCGGCGTCGCCTCGCGCCCGTTTAGTACCACGTCGAAACGGAAGCCCAGCGCTTGCGCGGGAATCGTGGTTTCCCAATCGAATGCGCAGATCAGCCGCTGCCGCGCTCTCTCGTCCGCGGCGCAGTTGAATATCGGATCAAACCCCAGCAGCGGATCGCCGGGGAAATACATTTGCGTCACCAGTCGCGTCGCAAATGCTGGCCCAAAAAGCGAAAAGTGAATGTGCGCCGGCCGCCACGCATTGGCCTGATTTCCCCAGGGATACGCCCCGGGACGAATCGTTACGAAGCGGTAGCGCCCCTCCGAATCGGTCATGGCGTGCCCGCGTCCGGAAAAATTTGGATCGAGCGGCGCATCGTGCTGGTCGATCTTATGCACGTAGCGTCCCGCCGCATTGGCCTGCCACAATTCGATCAGCGTGTCGTGCACTGGCCGCCCATCTTCGTCGCGCACTTGCCCGCTCACGATAATCCGTTCACCAAGTGGTTCGCCGTGATGCTGGCGCGTCAGATCGCAGGCTCGCGGGTCCACGATTGAAGGCGAAAATACCGGCCCGGTGATTTCGGAAAGCGTCTGTGGCAGAGCCACCAACGGCTGCGTGGGCGCCCGCTTGATCGACGAGATGTACGAAGGATGCAGATGCGCGGGCTGAGTTCCCGCCGCGGGGCGCCGGTAGCCTGCCAACTTCGTCATGCGACGCTGCTCCTTTCGCGGCGCGAGCGGCCAGACGAACATCGTGCCCGCCACTGCCCGGCGAACCTGGATTCTATGCGAATCGCGTGCCATGGGCCAACGCGAAACTCCGCGTCCGCAATTCCTTTCCCGCCATCTGGGTTTGCGTTATCGTATGGCTGCCGCGTGGTGTTTCCATTGCTTAATCACGCCGCCGCGGCGTGGCCCGATTACCGAACGGGAAAATCGAATGCTGACCAATCGACGGGAGATACACATCGAATGGGGCGATTGCGATCCGGCCGGGATCGTCTATTTTCCGCGCTACTTCGAATACGGCGACGCCTGCACCAGCGCGCTGTTCGAGCGCGCCGGATTTCCCAAGCCGAAGCTGCTGGAAACTTATGGCTTGGCCGGAATTCCCCTGGTTGATGCGCGTGCGCGATTTCTTGCGCCATCTCGTTTTGGAGATATGATCGCCGTCGAGTCGCGCATCATGGAGTGGGGCCGCAGCAGCTTCACGGTCGAGCACAAAATGTTCCGCGCTGACGCGCTGGCAGTCGAGATCATCGAGAAGCGCGTCTGGACGGTGCGCCCCCCGGGCGCGCCGGGAACGCTCCGATCGCAGCCGGTTCCCGAAGAGGTCAAGGCTCGCTTTTCAGCAGCCGCGAACCCTCCCCCGAAATTGTCCTGACTTTTTCGCCGCTTTCTCGTGCTCATGCGCGGATTTATGGCGCTGCGCGTCGGTGGATTCTTCGTTTTTGATTTGCAAATCCAGCGTCCCGCGAGCATCATTGATTCTTTGTTTTGGGGCTGCGGCTGCCGATTTGCTCCCGCACTACTCCGTCGTACCAATTCAAGAGGAGAAACATGAAGAAGCCTGTCAGAATTTTGCCGCCCAAGGGCAAACTTGGTGTGCTGTTGCCGGGAATGGGCGCCGTCGGAACCACGTTCATGGCTGGCGTCGAACTGGTCCGCACCGGAAAGTCTCAGCCCGTTGGTTCTTTGACGCAGCTTGGCGCGATCCGCTTGGGCAAGCGCACCGACGGCCGCTCGCCGCTGATCAAGGACCTGGTGTCGCTCGCGAGTCTCAAGGATATCGTGTTCGGCGGATGGGACATTTTTCCGGATAATGCCTACCAGGCGGCCGCGAAGGCCGGCGTGCTCGACTCGCGCGATCTGGCGCACGTGAAATCATTTCTCTCGAAAATCAAGCCGATGCCCGCGGCCTTTGACCGCAACTACGTGAAGTTGCTGGATGGCAAGCACGTCAAGAAGGGCCAAAATAAATACGATATCGCTCTGCAAATCAAGGACGACATCGCGAAGTTCAAAAAACAGCATAATTGTTCCCGCATCGTGGTCCTGTGGTGTGGCTCCACGGAAATTTTCCTTACGCCCGAGGAAGTCCATAGCACCCCGGAAAAATTCATCGAAGCCATGAAAATGAATCATCCCGCCATTGCTCCCTCGATGCTTTACGCCTGGGCCGCGATCACCAGCAACGTTCCCTTCGGCAACGGCGCTCCCAATTTGACGCTCGATATTCCCGCGCTCCAGCAACTCGCTCTCAAGCACGGCGTTCCCATCGCCGGAAAGGATTTCAAGACCGGCCAGACCCTGCTGAAGACCGTCTTGGCGCCCGCTTTCAAAGCGCGCATGCTCGGCCTGAATGGCTGGTTTTCAACGAATATTCTCGGCAATCGAGATGGCGAAGTCCTTGAAGATCCCGGATCGTTCAAGACCAAGGAAGAATCGAAGCTCGGCGCGTTGGAATATATTCTCCAGCCGCACCTCTATCCGCAGCTTTACGGCAAGGTCCATCACAAGGTCCGCATCAATTACTATCCGCCGCGCGGCGACAACAAAGAGGGTTGGGACAACATCGATATTTTCGGCTGGCTCGGATATCCCATGCAAATCAAGGTGAATTTCCTGTGCCGCGACTCCATCCTTGCCGCTCCCATCGTCCTGGATCTCGTGCTCTTTCTCGATCTCGCCAAGCGCGCCGGCATGCGCGGCATCCAGGAGTGGCTCAGCTTCTATTTCAAATCGCCCATGACGGCGCCCCAACTCTATCCCGAGCACGATCTTTTCATCCAGCTTATGAAACTCAAGAACACGCTACGTTGGATGAAGGGCGAGGACATGATCACGCACCTCGGGCAGGAGTATTACGACTAGCCGCGCGGAGACCGAGACAAGGTGAGTCTTCACAGCGAGGACCAGCGGAAATATCTGGTAGCGATACCGGGATTCGAACCCGGATTTTGGCCTTGAGAGGGCCACGTCCTAACCCTTAGACGATATCGCCGCTGCCAGCGCGCGCTCGGACGAACGCGCATCGAACTCTTCAAGTTTCGCATGCTCGCCAGGGTCGTGCAAGGACCGCTCGATCCGCCGATCGCCGTGTGGCGCGCGGGATGACAAACCTCGCATCGCAAAATGCAATCTTAGGCTCGCGCCCCAGCGAATACATTTCATGCTCTTAGCCAAACCGCTTTTTCCCACCGTACGCGTGCTGATTTTCGACCTCGATGGCACGCTCATCGATTCCAAGCTCGATCTCGCGCTCTCTGTTAACGCCACTCTAGAGCATTTGGGTCGCCCGGCTCTCGATCACCAGACGATCTATAGCTGCGTCGGCAGCGGCGCTACACTGCTCATCCGTCGCGTCCTCGGCGAAGACGCAACGGACGCCGATGCCGAGGCCGGACTCTCGTATTTTCTCTCCTACTAT
>JBAVQT010000502.1:0-1990 GCA_049694295.1 Candidatus Acidiferrales bacterium | reverse complement strand
TGCCAGAAATCGGGAGCGTTGGTTTTTTGTTCCAGAGCGGTTAGCTGATCGCGAGGGTCGCCGGCGTCAAAGATAGCTCCGCACCAGCTCGATGCGTTTCTGGAGCTCGGTGTAGCGCTGGCGAATGTCTTCTATGTGTTCGGCCATGGGCTTGTGAGAATGGAACCGGAAAATGGAAACTGTAAAATAAAGACGGCAACATCAGTGTAGCGTCGCTCGCGTGAATGCACAACTACGAGCGGCGGCGGATAAACGCGAAAATCAGCATCGCCACCGAAACGATCACGCAGAGCCACGGCAGCCAATCGCCAAACCGCACGTAGGGCGTTAGGTCGCTGCGGAAATCGTAAGGCGCATCGAGCTGATCGCGGATGTCCGTGGCCATTTCGGCCACGATGCGGCCGTAGGGATCCACCGAAACGGTGTAGCCGTTGTTCGTGTCGCGCAGGAGCCAGCGCCGATTTTCGACGGCGCGCACCCGCGCCATCATCAGGTGTTGTGCCGGAGCGGCGGAGCGGCCAAACCAGCCGTCGTTTGAAAGATTGATCAGCAGTTGCGCGCCATTCGCGGTGAAGCGGCGGACTTCGTTGGGGAACACGGCCTCGAAGCAAATGAAGACGGAAAACCGGCCGCCCGGAAGCTGCCCCACGCGATATTCGGAGCCCGGCGTGAAATCGGAAATGTCGGCCGTGAGCCGTTTAGCGAAGGTGAGCCAGTGGCGCAGCGGCACGTATTCGCCAAACGGCACGAGATGAATTTTATCGTACGCGAACACGCGCTCACCGGCGGGATCGAGCAGCACCGCGCTATTGGAGAAGGTCCACCTCGGAGCGGCGTGGTTCTTGGGGTCGGGCGTCACTTTCGAATCCACTACGCCCACGAGAAAGTTGGACTGTGACACGTGCGCAATGCTCCGCGCGAGCTTGGCGAAAGGCGGATCCTGCAGGCTGAACGGCGCGGGAACCTCAGGCCAGACGATCAGGCTGGGAGCCGGCACAGTTGCGGAGAGAGGGTTAGACGTAGGAAGGTTAGGAGTGTGCTCCACGCTGATTTCCGCGAGCTGGTTGAGTTCCGCCGCGTGAACTTGCAGCCAGTCGGAAGGGTATTCCTCGGACTGCGGAAAATTGGTCTGGACCAGATGCGCGACGTAATGCGCCGGCGCGGCAGGAACAAATCGTCCGCCCCATAGCGCAATGAGAGCTAGCACGACGGCCGTCGCCAGCGCGACTTCACCCGCCCGTCGCGATCGCGCGACCGCAGCGTACGCCAGCAGCGAACTGAAAGCCGCAATTAGAAATGACAAACCGAGAATGCCCGTCACGGAAGTGATTTGCACCAGCGCCAGATTGCCGCTCGCGGCGTAGCCCAGCGAATTCCAGGGAAATCCGATATAGGGCAGGTGAGTGCGCAGCAGTTCGCACGTGACCCATAAAAATGGCGCGGCCACGCAGGCATAAGCGGCGCTGCGGCGGGATGCTAGCGCCACCCCGCAGGTGAACGGCAGGCAGATCACTCCATCGGCGACACCGATGGAAATCAGCAGCAGCGCCGAAATCCACGGATTGACGTTGCCATACTGCCGCATCACCGTGTCTACCCAGGTGAGGCAAACCGGATAAAAAAGCAGGCTGTGCGCGAATGCGCAGAGCACCGCGTCCACTGGACGCGCGCCGGCACATGCGACCACCAGCAAGCCGACCGAAATCCACGCCAGCAGCGAGAAATTGAAGTTGGGAAACGACAAAGCGAGTGAGAGGCCGCTCGCCGCGGCAAGCCATAGCCTCGAATGCCGCGAGAATTTCATTCAGCGTTTGATTATAGCTTTGAATCCGGCCTGTTCGAGCGCCTTCTGCGCGTCTTCGGCCGATTTCGCGTCGCGGTATGGGCCCACCTGAACGCGATAAAGATTGTCGCTGCCGGGCGCCGCCACAAAAGCGGGAAATTTTTTCTGCTGCGCGGCGTCGGCCAGATCGAGCGCGTCGCCCTGGCG
>JBAVQT010000501.1:0-3966 GCA_049694295.1 Candidatus Acidiferrales bacterium | reverse complement strand
TGGAAAAAATTCCCGCCCGGTTCGAAGGCCGCTTATACGGAATACCTGCTGCACGAGTACAAACCGGGAACCAATGGATATACGCAAACCAAAATTGCGAGTTACACCCTGACGCTGGTATCGATTGACGGCGAGCAGGCCATCGTGAACGAGCGGATTATCAAGGCGAGGCGAATCGTAGTGCCTGGCACGCCAGCGGACGACCCAACCCAGATCGTCACAAGAGGCGAAGAGACGCTGGTACTCAACGGGAAGAGTATCCCCACCCAATGGGAGTGCATTACGCGAGCCGGCGATCCACTTACCTTTACTAAAAAGTGGACCAGCGCTGAGGTGCCGGGAGGCTTGGTGCGCTTACAGCAGCAAACTCATACGAACATTCTCGGCGGGGAGTACCGGAACATTTCGCAGACCCTTTATGCTCCGATCGATGGGGTCGACGCCCGGTTAGGCAACGGTGGGCCACGGCCAGCGGCGACAACTACTCCAGCAATACAGGCACCGCCTCCGGCGCGTCCCGCCGGCCGGCGACATCTAATGCCACCAGCCTGATCTGATGACTCACTGCGGCACCGTCATGACGCGCGCTCCCGGGACCGGTTGGGTTTAGCCCAGGAAATAGGGAAATAGGGGGACATGATACCTATTCCCCGACCGTTTTTCGCTACAACTAATGTCAACTGACCCGGCAGAGGATCGTCATTGCCCGGTTTGCGGCCTGGGCGTGCGCCTTGCTAATGCAGGAGGATTTTATGAACCGGTTCAACAAATTTCTGGTCGCGGCATTCATGTCGGCGGCGATGCTGCTTCCGAATATGGCGCAGGCGATGGATATCATACAGTTCGATCAGATGACGGCCCAGGACCGGCAGGATTTTCTGGATTCTCTGTCAAGAGACGCCGAAACGGTTCTGAAGCAGGCCGCAGCGCCGATGCTGCGAAAGTCCACCAGCTTTTCAATGAAATTCATCCTGGCGACGTGATGTCATTTGGCGAAATAGAACTTGAAGAAAATCTGGCCAACGAGCGTGTCCTCGATGCGGAGAAGCACGCCCAGAATCATGCTGCGCCGCGGGGAAGGTCGAGTCGCCTTACTGCGGCGGAAATACGCCCAAGGGCAGCATCCGGGTGGTCGAGTCCACGCAGTGGAAGCTTCACTGAAGTTTCAAGCCGAAGTTCCAGCCACAGCAGGGGCCGATGACACAATGCCTGCATTTCCGGAGCGAACGTCAGTAAACCGCGACGGAACCGGACTAATGAGGATAGCGTTGGCGGACGTCAAGGGATTCAATTTTTGGGTAGTTGGCGAGGGAAGTTGAGCTGCGTGTGCGACGCCGCTAGGAATGAGACGATATGTCCCATTCTGAACAGAATCAGTTTTTGCAGGTGACTAGTATTGGGATCTGGATCGTATGCGATTGATCCGCAGTCTGGAGAATACCGATGAGCCCTGAAAAATCCGAGAAGTGCGCACATCCTATATGTTCTTGCATGACGACATCCGGCAAGTATTGCAGCGCACAGTGCGAGGCGATGGAAAAGACGCCGGACATTGACTGCTCGTGCGAACACGCCGGGTGCAAAGGCAAGACGAGCTAGCGTCCACGACAATTTACAGGTGAAAGATCAGCGGGCCGGTTCGCGGGAGCGGTGACTGCGAGGCTGGCGCGATAAGGAGACGCAATGTCATTCGGCCTGTATTCGGCTGGCTTCGTTATCGTGATCGGCGGACTGATTTACGGGGCGGTTTTGATGCACGTGCCGGCGCACTGGATTGCGGTGGGCGCAATTGTGCTGCTGGGAGTGGGGATTTTGAGCGCCGTAAAGGCGACGAGGCAGAAGGATCCGGCGGAGTAGCGGGAGTCGGAGAATCCGAATGTCGATGGAGGCGCTGGACTGGTTTGCGAAGGCTGGCCATCGATGGACCTTGCTTTAGCCAGGTGGCTTTAATTAAGCGGCTTTAATTAAGCGACGTTAACCAAGGAAAGTCGCTCGTTTCGATAATCTGCGCACAGGCCCCGTCGGAATGGTTGCGGATGGGGCCTGGCGATCGACGACGGCATTTGCGAAAGCGCAGGTCGATGGCCCGCGGAAATGATGCGCGGAAATAGTTTCATTCGGGATTTTTGCGGCTACTGAAATTCCTCCTACTGCACGCGGGCGTTGGCAAAACCCCGCGGTCCCGGCAGCGAGC
This sequence comes from Candidatus Acidiferrales bacterium, assembly GCA_049694295.1. Taxonomy (GTDB): domain Bacteria; phylum Acidobacteriota; class Terriglobia; order Acidiferrales; family UBA7541; genus Palsa-295. The sequence goes on along the minus strand of JBAVQT010000501.1, from coordinate 1,772 downwards.
CGCGCAGATACGTGCGGTCCCACCGAATTGCCGAATGCCCTGAGACCTGCAAAGATTACCAGCCGGCGAAACCGCTTTGGCGTGGGCGGAGCTCGAGAAACGCGCCGGTGAGATTCGCATGATCCCGCAGTACGGGAAAGTAGGTCACACTATCCGGCCGAGGGTGTTTGGGATCTGCCCGGAAACGCCGAGGACAACGGATCACCGGGGACATAAGGAAGCGGAGCGCAAAATGGCCGAGAACGTGGAAACGATCCTGCGAAAGACGCCGCTCTTTGCGAATCTCACCGCCGATGAACTGCGTTCGCTGGCGGCTCGAGTGAGCAGCAAACGTTTTGCCAAGGGCACGCCGCTTTTCAGCGAAGGCGACGCCTGCACGGGACTTTTTCTGGTGGCTTCGGGAAAGATTCGCATATTCAAAATGTCGGCCGCGGGACGGGAGCAAGTGCTGGCGGTGGAAGGGCCGGGCAGTTCTTTCGCGGAACTTCCGGTGTTCGATGGAGGCAACTATCCCGCGTCGGCATCCGCGCTGGAAGACGCCGAAGTGCTTTTCATTTCGCGCAAGGATTTTCAGAATTTCTGCCGCGAGCATCCCGAGGTGGCGCTCAAGGTGATTGCAGTGGTGGGCTCACGGCTGCGACGACTGGTGGGAATCATCGAAGAATTATCGTTTACCACGGTGAGGCAGCGCTTGATCGCGCTGATTCTGCGATTGGCGCAGACCAGCGGCAAGACTTCGCAGGAAGGCGTCCACGTGGAGCTGACGAAGAGCCATCAGGAGCTGGCATCGGATTTGGGCACGGTGCGGGAACTCGTCTCGCGCAATCTGAGCCGGCTGCAAGCGGAAGGGTTGCTGGCGGTAGACGGCCGCAACATCACGGTAAGAGACGTCGAAGGGCTGAAACGCGAGCAAGCTGAGTCCGAGTAATTCCCTTCCCTGCTTATTTTCCGATGCGTAGTGACTTTGGTCACTGTGGCTTTGCCTCGAGCCCGGCACACTTTCAAAGCGGAGGCAATTATGAATTTCGACAGCGAGACCAAAGTGAAGGATATCGCGCTCTCAAATCCAGCGGCGAGACAGATTCTGGAAGATGCGGGAGTGGACTACTGCTGCGGGGGCGGAAAATCACTGCAAGAGGCGTGCCTGCACACGAACGTGCCGGCGGAAGAGATCCTGAATCGCCTGCGGGAAAACAGCAAGCACGTGGATGCCAGCGAGACGAACTGGATATCGGCGCCGCTGAGCGATCTGACGGGACATATTCGCGCGAAACACCACGGATACACGCGCGAAGCGATTCCTCGGGTGGGTCAATTACTCGAGAGGGTGCAGGCGAGGCACCGGCGAAATCATCCGGAGATCGGCGGTATCCAGGAACTTTTCACGATAGTGGGCCAGGAAATGATCGCGCACATGCAAAAGGAAGAAATGGTCCTTTTTCCGTATATTGAAGCTCTGGAAAAATCAGCTCAGGGAAACAGACAATTGGAGACTCCTTTTTTTCAAACGGTGCGGAATCCCGTGCAAACGATGATGACGGAGCACGACCATGCCGGCGAGTTGGTGAAGCTGATTCGCAAAGCCAGCGCGGATTACACGCCTCCTGTGGATGCTTGCACGAGTTACAAGGCGCTGTATCAAAACCTGCGGGAGTTCGAGGCCGACCTGCACAAGCACGTACATCTGGAAAATAACATTCTCTTTCCGCGCGCGGTGGCGCTGGAAACGATAGTTCTTTAGCGCGAGGCGATATTTCGATGTCATTCAATGT
>JBAVQT010000500.1:0-2500 GCA_049694295.1 Candidatus Acidiferrales bacterium | reverse complement strand
ATGAACAAGAGGTTATGGTCCGAAGTCGTTGAAGAAAATCGGCTAAAAAAGTGGCGCGGCCTGAAGGATTCGGACCTGCGGAACGCAGACTCTCCATGCTGGTGAATTCCGCTCTGCGGTCGCAGAGGAAGCTAGCTCAGATCTTCCGCGCCAGCAGGAGGGACGGGCTGAGATCCACGGGGATCGGAGCGCCCGCGGCGGCGGAGGCAAAACGCGATTGGAGATCGCGCCAGTAAGATTCCGGGTCGGAGAGCGTGAGCGCAAACGCGCTGCCATAGGACGTCGATCGCCAGAAGCCCACGTAATCGTGAGGAGACATGGGAACGATATAGCGAAACGTGGTTTCTTCAGCGATGCGGAAGCCAGGCGCGGCGCGAACCTGATCTTGCCAGATCAGATGGCGCTTCAGGCGTGGATCGCGATGCGGCTTCCATGGGCCGCGAAACTCGGCGAGGATGATGGCATCGATGGCAGGCGTGGTCTTGGGCAGCGGACGATCATAGACGGCGAAGACCGCATCGTTTCGCAGCCAGGAATGAACGTCGGCAAAGACTCGCGAAGTGTCCATCCAATGAAGAGCGTTACCCACCGTGACCAGGTCGACGCTGGAGGGTGGTTGCGAGCAATCTTCGGCGGTGACGTTGCGCACGATGGCAGCGGGGATCTCCGCTTTGAGTTTTGCGAACATGCCCGAGTCCGGCTCGACAGCAATGACTTCGGTGAAATGCGGAAGAAGTGCGCGAGTGGATTTGCCGGTGCCGGCGCCGAGGTCCATGGCGCGTTCGCGCCGACCGGTGGGAACGGCGGCGAGGATGTGTTCGAAGAGCTCCGGTGGATAGTCGGGCCGGTAGCGCTGGAATTCCTCAGCGGCGCGACCGAATCGGGGCTGGAAGGCCGGTGGCATGGTCATCGATCAAAGATAGGAGTCATCGTCTTGCGAAATCCAGCTTGGCGATATCCGCAATTTGACTCGCCCGCCAGTAGACGATGGAAACCAATAAAAAATCGCGCGTTCCTTCATCATCAATTCTGAAAACGATGGCTTCCGCGTGCTTAGCCGTTCAATCGGGCCAGTAATTTATGCATTGAGGCGGCGATTTCGTCGGGATGGGTCTCCAGGGCGAAGTGGCCGGTGTCCAGGAACTCGACTGTGGCGTTGGGATTATCGCGGCGAAAAGCTTCGGCGCCGGGCGGAATGAAGAACGGATCGTTCTGGCCCCAGATAGCGAGGAGCGGAGGTTTGAACTCGCGGAAGTAGGCTTGAAATTTCGGATAGAGCTGGAGGTTGGAAGCGTAGTCGAGATAGAGATCGAGCTGGATTTCCCTGTTGCCGGGGCGCTCGAATAGAGCGACATCAAGCGTGTAGGATTCTGGCGCGACGGATTGCGGATTGGGAACGCCATGCGTGTACTGAAAATAAGTGCCGGCGAGAGTGAGAATTTCGCGGCGCAACACTTCGCGATTTTCGGCAGAAGGAGTGGCCCAATAGCGGCGGATGGGATCCCAGGAATCGCCGAGGCCTTCTTCGTAGGCATTTCCGTTTTGCGAGACGATGGCGGTGACGCGCTGGGGATGAGCTAAGGAGAGGCGGAGGCCCACGGGCGCGCCGTAATCGAAGATGTAGAGCGCGTAACGCTGCAAGCTGAGAGCGTCGACGAACGCTTCGATGGTGCGGGCGAGTGCGTCGAATGAATACTTGTAGTTGCGCGCATCGGGCACACTCGTGAAACCGAAACCGGGAAGGTCGGGCGCGATGACGCGGAAGCGCGTGGCCAGACGCGGAATCAACTCACGAAACATGTGCGATGAGGTCGGATAGCCGTGCAGGAGCAGGATTACCGGAGCATGGGCAGGTCCTGCCTGGCGATAGAAGACGCTGACGCCATCGGCTTCGATGGTATGGAACGAAGCGCGGGGGGTGGCATCGTTACGGGAGGCGGAAGAAGCAGTGCTCGACATGGTTGGCTCCTGAAATCACGCGGACGAAATTCCTTCAGCCGGGCCGATCGCGGGCGATCAAGCGCGAAACTCGTCAGCGGAGTGCGGATGCTCTATCGCGGCGGGCCGATTATATGACGATTCAAGCGGCGGCGCGAATCGCCGGATGGCGCGCGGATGAGAAGTCGCAAGAAACTGAATTGCGATAGTCGCATGCGGCTGGTTCCTTGGCGGCTCGCGCGCGAGACAGGAGTGAGACGCGGGCCAAGGAATGAACCGCGAAAGCGGCTAGGTGGAAGAGCCGCGAGTGGGGAAGGGCGCGGCCGCGGGAATTTTCTTGAAGCGGAAGTCGGCTACTTCGCCGCGCAGCCGTCCTTCGGAATGCGTATCTTGATGCGCGGGCCTGCGCGGAGGCTGCGCTGGCTGCTCTTGCTCTTGGTTCTGGGTGATCCTTTCGGATGTGTCTGACATGATGGCCGCTCCTCGAGAGAAATAAACCTGCAGGTCTTCAGAATATTTAGCGCGCGGGACGCGGACAATACGGTGTTGCCTGTATTTCAAT
>JBAVQT010000499.1:0-2608 GCA_049694295.1 Candidatus Acidiferrales bacterium | reverse complement strand
ACTCAAGAACTCGCGAAAACCTTCCAATTGCGCGATCAGTTTTCTTCCCGCTTTCGTAGGCGCCGACAGCAGCTTTTGTCCGAAACTGTCGAGAATCAGAATCGCCACCAGCAGTCGCACAAATTCCGGCGACGCAAGCGACGCAAGCAAGCCAAAACCTAAAATTGCCGCACCGGTCAAATAGAGAGGAATCAAATCTCCGCCACTCAGCGGACGCGCGGGATGCGGGCCTGGAAGGTGCGAAATCAGCCTGCGAATCGTAACCGGCCAGACTCGCAATGCGGCCAGCAGCGAAAACGCTCCCAGAACGGCCCAGAAAATCACGTCGGCGGCATCTACCCAATCGCGAGCACGCTCGGGCAAAGTAAAAACCGGCAAAAGCCACAGCATCGAAACCGCCGACAAAATCACCCCGCCCAGCCAGAGCTCGCGATGACCGGAAATCAGATCCGGTTCAGCCTGACTGCGCACAGCGGACTCGAAGTGCTCGAACGCGACAACCAGTTGTGACGCATTGATCGGGCTGAATTCGTAATGTGATTCCTTCCCAGGAAGCAACGCCCGCAGAATTGCGGTTTCCTCCGGCGGCAGGCCTTCATCCCCCTCATGCCGCGCGTGCAGCGCGAAGTGGTCGCGCTGCTCCTCAATTCGCAGTCGATCTTTGCTGGCGAGAGACGCGATTGCAGCCGCGAACGCCCGCTCGCCGGTCTCACCTTCCGTGAGATAGCCCGCCATCGCAGGCGATACATTCGGCGGCTCATAGAGAGTAATTTCACTTCCTCGGGGCCCTACCCGATGGAACCAAAGGCTCAGCGCGAAGTAATAAAGCGCCGCGCACCCTACTCCGCACCACGCAACGACGTACGCGATAGGCTCGCTACCCCTGCTTCCCGTCATCGCTCTCCCCGCGCGGTTGATCGATCCCGGATCGTTCGCATCATCCGCTGTTTCGCTCCGTCTCAGCTCGTCCAACTGATCGAGAATGGATTCTAGTCCGAATCCAGTTCCCAAGCGGCTCCCGATGCCGTTTGGTTATCGGACATTTGCCCAATCAACTATCGCCGCTCTCCGTCTGGACACAATTGCATTTCGGTAGCAACATATCGCCGACAGCATCGCCGGGCCAGCGCGCGCCTCGGTCGAATCCATCATGTGAGGGCCAAAATGATCCGCAAGGTTGGAATGGGTATCTTCTTTTTCGCGCTAGCCGCCGCCGTCGCTTGCGGACAGGATTCGTCCGCGTCGCAATCCCAAAATTCGCAGTCCGCTCCTGTCATCAGCATCAATATCCAGCGCTCCATCCAGACGGTCAACTATCTCGCCAAGGGTTCCACCAGAATCGATTTCCGCGGCACTGCTCTTCTCCCGCAGGCCACCGGCCAGGCCGACGTTGCCGCCAAAAACGGCGCCATCCAGATTAACGCCAATTTCAAGGGCCTTTCCAATGCTTCGCAGTTCGGCACTGCTTACCTCACCTACGTCCTCTGGGCCATCACTCCCGAAGGCCGCGCCACCAATCTCGGGCAGCTCACTCTCAGCGGCGATAAGAGCAAGCTCCAGGTCACCACGCGCCTGCAGACTTTCGGCCTCATCGTCACCGCCGAACCCTATTTCGCCGTCTCTTTCCCCAGCGAAGATGTGGTCCTGGAAAATGTCGTCCGCTCGGACACCAGGGGCGGCGTTGCCGTGGTCTCCGCCAAATTCGAACTTCTCCAGCGCAGCCGTTACAGCGGCGCCAATCTTTCTCAGCTAGATACTTCCGGCGATGTCCCGCTTGATCTTCTCCAGGCTCGCAACGCCATGCGCATCGCGAAATGGCGCGGCGCCGACGCATCCGCACCCGAATCCTGGGCCAAGGCCATGGAATCTCTCAACCAGGCCGAGGACTACTACAAGCGCAAGCAGAGAAAATCCATTCCGGTTGCCGCGCGCGCTGCCGTCCAGGGATTCGAAGATGCCATCACCGTCGCCACCAAGCGCCAGGAAGATGACCGTCTCGCCGCCGAGCGCGCCGCATCGGCCAAAGCCGAAGCCGACGCCAAAGCCGAGCAGGAAGCCGAAGCCAGAGCCCGCGACCAAGCCGAAAAGCAAAGACTGGAAGCCGAACTAGCCGCTGCCAAGGACTCGCAGGCCCGCGCCGAAGCCGAGAAAGCCCAGGCAGACGCGGAGAAGGCCAGGGCCGAAGCCGAACGCGCTCAAGCCGCATCTCTCGCCGCGCAGCAAACCGCCGAAGCCCAGGCCCAGCGCGATCGCGACGCCGCAGCCAAAGCCGAAGCCGATAAACAGGCTCTCCGCGCCAGCCTGCTCGATCAGTTCAATCGCGTTCTTGAAACGCGAGACTCGCCCCGCGGCTTGGTCGTCAATCTGGGCGACGTTCTCTTCGCCACCGCCAAATACGATCTCCGTCCCGAAGCCAGCGAACGTCTCGCAAAACTTTCCGGCATCGTCCTCGCGCATCCCGGCCTGCATCTTGCCGTCGAGGGCCACACGGACAACGTCGGCGGCGAATCTTACAATCAAAATCTTTCCGAGCAGCGCGCCGATTCCGTCCGCCAATATTTGATCGACCAGGGTCTCGACGCCAGCTCCATCACCTCCCGGGGCTTCG
>JBAVQT010000498.1:0-10684 GCA_049694295.1 Candidatus Acidiferrales bacterium | reverse complement strand
ATTACCACCCGATCAAGATTTTTCCCGACGGAGATAGCGTGCTGGCGAAGAATTAATTTCGCGGACGCGCGGATGGCTCGTCAGGGCCTGGTCAGGGCTTGGTCAGGGCTTGCTGCCGCGAGCGATTCGAACGGACGGGAATATCCAAAAAATGAATCCGGTGGGCCGGGCATCGGCAATTCCGCTTTTCCGCAGGTCATCCACGTATTGACCGACGTGCTTAAAATCCATTAGTGCGACTTGGCCGCCGGGCTTTAGCACGCGGGCGATCTCAGAGACGGCCTGGCGACGACCTTCGCGGCCGGAAATATTGTGAATTGCGAGATTGGCGATTACGGCGTCGACGGAAGCATCGGGGAACGGCAGCTTGCGCATGTCACCATCGCGAACCTCGACGCGGTCGGCGACTCCTTCGAGCCTGGCGTTTTCGAGCGTGGCCTGGCGCGAATTATTTCCCTGATCAACCTGGGACCACAGGTCAATGCCGATGGCGCGTCCGCGAGGAAGTTTTTTCGCGGCGGCAATGAGCAGGAGGCCGTGGCCACAGCCCACATCCAGCACAGTCTCATCGCCGCGAAGATTCAGACCAGCGAGAAGTTTATCGCGGGCGCGAAATTTTCCGTAGTAGCTGCTGGCCATCATCAGAAAGGATTCGAGGAACAGGACGATTCCGGCGCCGAGCATGGCGCTGCTGAGGCCGATCAGCGGGCCAATGCCTCGTGGTCTGGACCACGCGTTGAGGAACCAGCCGGCAATCAACAGCGCGGGACCGCCGATGAGGAATCCGCGAACCACGCCGGGAGCATCGAGACCGTAGTCAGGTTTTTTCATGGCGCTCATGATATTCGAAATATTCAGGCGCCGAAAGAGCGGCGTCTTGCCGGTAGTGGTGTCATTTGATTCTTAGGACTGATGGCGGCGCTTCTCAAGAAACTGGAAGAGCTGCAAAATCACTTTCTCAAAGACGGCAAGGCCGCCATCCGTGGGAAAGAACAGTCCCATAGGAGCCCCTTTCCGACCCAAGGTACTCGCACAACGTAGCCAGCATCGCTTTTGGCTGGGCGAATCGCCCTCGGGCAGCGCTCGGCTATCTCGGAATTATCACTACCAGATTGTTTGGATTCCAGCGGCTTGTAGGCGGCGGTCGCGGGTTACGAGCGGAAGGCCAAGATGGAGGGCAGTTGCAGCGATTATGCGGTCGGGCATGTCGGGAACTACGTCGCGAGGAATGGATCTCAAAGCGCTGGCAACGTTGTAATCGAGCGGAAAAACCTTGAACGCGGGATTGTCCTGGCCGAGCTCGCGGACGATCCTCTCGAATGCATCGGCGGCGATGCGCCCGCGCTCGACCAAGTACACAGCCTCGACGAGCGAGACGGCGGAAATATACATTGGCACACCACTGGCCGCTGCGCCATCAATCAACGAAAAGACCGTCTCTGAGAGGTTCTTGGTGTCGAGCAGGTACCAGATGGCCGCATGCGTGTCGAGGACAGCAGGCATCAGGAGATGTCTCGCGGAAAGTTGCCCCACATTTCGCGTCGGGCCTCGGCGATATCTTCTTCCGTGATGTGGATATTCAGGTCCGCCCACAGGCCGCGCAGGCTACGAAGCGGCTTCTTCGGGCCGCCATTCTTCTCTTTCAGGAAGTCCACAAAGTCCAACACTTCCTTCTGCTTCTCAGGAGGCAAATCGCGGAGCTTCTCGACAACCTGTTGTTCAATCGTCATGGCAGCCTCTCGGGCGATCTCTGCTTATTATAAGCCCGCTAGACGCCATTTGGGGCTGCTGCCTTTGGATGGGCAGCCATAGCGCCACATAAGTTATACTGAGGCGGGCTCAAGGTTCTAAGATCGTCAACCAGGGCCCCCTTCGGCATCCGAGCCAAAAGGCCGAATGTCCAGGCAAACGGGTCAGCGGACTTCGGTTCAGCCTTGTATTGCAGTATCGTATGTTTCTAAGCCTTGCTGAACTCTCTTCTCCGTTTCGCCTTGACCAGAAAGGTTGAGTCTTTGAGTACTTGCGAAGGATCACGGTCGCAATCATTCCAGACTTCGCCCGCGAATTGTAATCTGATTCGGCAACCTCAGTTGGACATCTACGTTCCGGTGATACGCGGCAGGAATATTGAGCGAGGGATCAATCACGTAGGAATACGTAATCCGAATGGGGTCTTGCGTCGATTTTGCCTCGACTCTCCACGTTTCCAGATTCTGAATAGCTTCGTTCACTAGTGTCTCCTGCTTGGCCAGTGGATCGACATGAATTTCCGTAGCCTTGACATTGGCTATCCTCCCGCCGCGCGTGATTGATCCGCTGAGGGTAACAGTTCCCGAGACCTTTTCGCTAAGCGCTGCATCAGGATAAGAGATGTGCTGTAAGGCAAGTAGGCATCGACCACTCACTTCGAGGCGACAGACAGGCTTTTGAACCGCCTGTAAATTAATTCTTGTGTCATAAGGTCCCCCTTCAGCATCCGAGCCAAAAGGCCGAATGTCCAAATAGTCCTCGCGCTTATCCGCATCATACAAGTAAAAACCGTGTAGCTGGCTACGCCAGAAGTTAGGATTCTGAAGTTTTTGCTCCTTCAGGCCATTGGCTGGCGCGTAGTCCGGTGGGTTTGGCGTGTATCGGACAGCCGCATCTCGCGAACCGAAAATCAGGATCGTAATACTCTTTCGGTCGTGGTATTGATTCTTGAACTCTTCCGCGAGGCAGATCAGCCTGCTGGGGGCGAAATCATCGAGCGGAATACTCGCGGACATGAATACGCCTGAAGGTGAGTCCTCCCATACCTGGCCCTTACGGTACTGTAAAGCAGGGCATCGCGCCGATGCAGATGCGGCAAATCCCACCCAGCACAGGAAGACAAGCAGAAATCTAAATCGCGTAGTGGGTGACATTTTTCAATTGCTCCCGGCACAGCGTTGACTAACCAGTTTCTTAGTTATATCTGTAGTACTGCCAGTGGGGTCGGGATCAACACCCGGTGTTGTCTCGATGCCAAGAAGGGTTTTTAGGTCAAACGGTGCCTGATATCCGTAGTCTTGCCGCCGTTGAGTGGGCACACAATCGTCGAGACCGGTAAGATTGTGCAGCGTCTCGTGCAGAATTGTCCCTTGAGTCAGGTTCACGAACACCTTCGGGCCGGGATTAATGAATGTGTCTGTAGCTGTTCCACCTTGGGGCGGCATTATCTGCGATGCAGCGGTCGCAGTGCCAGATGGCTACACCACGCCGTGGGCACCATGAAATGTCACGAAGATGGCGCAGACCGGTAGAACTTTCTTGATGCGCACGTCCGTTGGATTTTTCCCATCCGAAAGACCGGCATCATACTGGCTAATGTTGGTTTGGGCTCCATCGTATGGAACCTGACTTGTAACCGCGTTTACTAATTGTCCGAAGTACGTTGCCCTGGTAGGGTCCCCGTTGAAGTATGTCGAACACGAGCACATGCACGCCTCCGCACGATTAGCGGCATATTACACCGTTCGTGTCATTCTCAAAATGAGTCACTACCGTGTGCCCGCCAGGAACGGCAGGACGCGGAAAGCGCGATAGAGGCGAGCTGCATTGTATAGCAACTGCAGAATCTAAAAGCGGACGGTGCGAAGACCTGGGGGAAGCGGCTAGCCGATGCGGGCTACTACCACGGTGATGTCGTCGGCTTGCTCGGCGGAGCCGGCCCATTGTTCGGCGGAGGCAATCAGGTTGGTGGCCAGGGTGGCGACGGGGAGCAGGCGCTGGCGGATGACTTCGGCTTTCACGCGGTCGGTGCCGAACTCTTCGCCGTAGACGTTTTCAGGTTCGGTGAGGCCGTCGCTGAAGGCTACCAGGATGGTGCCGGGCGTGAGTTTTTTTGTGACCTGCGTGTAGTGGTATTCCTCGAAAAGGCCTACCACGGTGCCGCCCTGGTCGAGGAATTCGCAGCCGGAATCGGAGAGAAGGATGGGAGCGAGGTGGCCGGCATTGGTGTAGGTGAGAGATTTTTCCTGGGAGTCGTAGACGGCGTAGAAGAAAGTGGCGTAGCGATCGTCGGAGGTATTGCGGAAGAGATGGGTGTTGACGCGGGAGACGAGGTCAGCGGTATCGCAACCGGTGGCGAGGGGAGCCTGGCTGCGGAGCGAGGCCTGCAGACTGGCCATGAGCAGGGCGGCGAAGATGCCTTTGCCGCTGATGTCGGCCACGGCGATGGCTACACGGGTGGGAGAGAGGCGAATGAAATCATAGTAGTCGCCGCTGACGGAGCGAGCGGCGCGGCAGATGGCGGCGAGCTGGAGATTAGGCAACGAGGGAATTTCGCGGGGGAAAAGCTGCTCCTGGACTTCGCGGGCGATGGCGATTTCGTTTTCGAGGCGCTGGCGCTGGCGCTGATCTTCGATGAGGCCGGTGATAGAGGTGGTCATTTCGTTGAAGGAGTCGCCCAGGGCGCCGAGCTGATCGCGCTGGTGGGTGCGAACGCGGTGGCCGAAGTCGCCGCGACGGACGTGGAGAGTGGCCTGGTAAAGATCGGAGACGGCACTGGTGATGGTGCGGGTGAGCACGACGCCGGTGATGAGGGCGCCAATTTCGAGGAGCAAGAAAATGGCGGCGGAAAGGATGAGGATGACGAGAAGGAATGGACCAAGCGCGCCGACGGAGGAAAAGAGGCGGCGATTGAGCGAGGAAGGACGAAGAATGTAATAGGCCATGATGGGAGTGCGGACGAGGGATGGAGGCTGGGAGCGCGGGGCCGCCTGGGCGGCGGCGTGGGCGTTGGCGGGATCGCCCGGAGGAGCAAGCTCGACGGCTTCGAGGGTGGCGGCGCCGGAGACACGAACATCCAGAAAATTGGCCGGAGGGCGCAGCGCGCGGTGGCGGCTGGCGATTTCCTGGTCGGGAGAATAGCAATAGCGCTGATCGTTGATATCGAGGCAAACCTGGCCGGAGGCGTCGGTACTGCTGCCGGCGGGCGAAAGCAGAGCCATCTGGACGGGACCGAGGTCGGACGTAAGGCCGTCCAGAACGGCGGAGGTGAGAGGAGCGGTAACGAGAACGGAAAAGGGACCGTTCGAGCCGGTGCGGGTGACGGCTGCGGCGATTTCAATTTTGCGGTCTTCTTCGACGAGTCCGGCAAAGTGGCGGCCTTCTCCGGAGCGAACCAACGGGTTGATGCCGGGAGCATAAGCGACCCGGAGATCGGGCCATTGAGCGCGGGCGGCGTCTTCAATGCTGAGGATGGCGGGGCGGGAAAGAACCGCAGCGGCGGCGGAAGAGCTGGCGGTGATGGATTGTTCCCGCTCGACGGCGTTGGCGAGCGAGGCGGCGGTGGTGGAGATGGAGGTGATGCGGTCTTGCAGATCGTCATGGAGGAGGTGAGCGCCAAGCTGGAGATAGAGAAGGTAAGAGCCCACGCCAACCATGGTGAGGAGAAGAACGACAGGAACCACGGCGATGAAGACGTAAGCGACGAGAAGGCGATTGCGGAGGCTCCACATGAAATGAATGCGGACCCAGGCGGAGAGGCGGTAGAGGAAGTAAAGGACGGCGAGAAATGCGACGAAACCCAAGGCACCGGAGAATGGAATGCGGATCCGAAAGGCGACGGCCACGCGCACGAGGACGTACAGGACCAGGATGAGCGCGGCGATACGATCGAGGGGAGTGGTGCGGCGGAGCGAGACGGCAAGACGAGCTGGAGAAAATGCGTTCATGGAGTTTGAGAGTGCGGGCAGCGGAGCCTCGGCGGAAAAAAGGCGAACGCGACGCCCGCGCGCTCGAAAGAAATAATGTAGCACGAGGGCGCGAGACGGCGGGCGGCGAATCGGATTTTGCTCGCGAGAGTTTGCGGGTGGAAGGATGATTTCCGAATCGGCGATGATTCGCTCGGAGACTGGATTTTCGCGGCTGGAGCGCGATTCATGGTTCGGTGCGGTCGGACGGCGGGCGCGGGTGAAGCGTGCGACGAGGCGTCAGCGAGACGGCATCGGCGAGTCTATTTTTCAGGGGTGGCGATATTGCGCTGGACGCGGCTGTGGTGGCGGCTGTAAGTGAAATAGACGACCAGACCGATGGCGAGCCAGAGAATCAGGCGCAGCCAATTGATCCATTCGAGTTTGTAGATGAGAAATCCGTTGACGAGGATACCGAGAATCGGAACCAGCGGCACCCAGGGCGTACGGAAGGGGCGGTGCTGGCCGGGATTGGTGCGGCGCAGAACGATGACGGAGACGCAAACGATAACGAAGGCGAAGAGGGTGCCGATGTTGACCATTTTTCCGATGTCGTCGATGGGCACGAGGCTGCCGACGATGGCGGCGAGAAAGCCGACGAGAATAGTGGTTTTATAGGGAGTGCGGAACTTGGGATGAACGGAGGCGAAGAACGAGCGCGGGAGCAAACCGTCATTCGCCATGGAGTAGAGGACGCGAGTCTGGCCCAGCAACATGACGAGCATGACGGAGGTGAGACCGGCGAGAGCTCCGGCGGTGACGAGATAGGAAGCCTTGGTAAGTCCGATGTCGAGGAAGGCGACGGAGAGAGGAGCCTCGATATTGATGTCTTTCCAGGGCACCATGCCGGTGAGGACGGCGGCAACGAGGAAGTAGAGGAGGGTGCAGATCAGCAGCGAAACGATGATGCCGATGGGCAGATCGCGCTGGGGATTCTTGGCTTCCTGAGCGGTGGTGGAGACGGCGTCAAAACCGATGTAGGCGAAGAAAATGTAGGCAGCGCCGCGTCCTATGCCGCTGAAGCCCATGGGCGCGAAACCGGACCAACCAGCGCCCCAATTGGAAGGGTGAATGTATTTGATGCCGAGAATGATGATGAAGAGGACGACGGAAACTTTGATGACCACGATGATGGAGTTGAAGCTGGCACTTTCCTTGATGCCCACGACGAGGACGGCGGTGATAATCAAGGCGATCACGAAAGCGGGAAGATTGAAGCCGAACTCCATGCCGAAGATACGCGGAGCGTGGACCAGATCGTGGGCACGCTGATAGAGATCGGGAGTGGGAGCCGCGAGCAGGTCGCCGACTTTCGAGAGAAAAATCTGGGCGTGTTCGGAAAGAGTGGGATTGGCGGCGTGGACCATCTGATGGGCGACGACGTTTTCAGCGGTGCGGATGGCGGTCCAGTGGTCGTAGGCCAGCCAGAGCGGCATGCGGAGATGAAATATCTGGAGGAGTTCGACGAAATGATTGGACCAGCCGGAGGAGACGGTGCTGGCGCCCATGGCGTATTCGAGCGTGAGATCCCAGCCAATGATCCAGGCGATGAGTTCGCCGAGCGCGGCGTAGGCATAAGTGTAAGCCGAACCGGCGAGGGGAATGAGCGCGGCGAACTCGGCGTAACAGAGGCCGGCAAAAGCGCAGCCCAGGCCGGAAATGACGAAGGAGAGCATGAGGCCGGGTCCGGCGTAATGAGCGCCAAGGCCCACCATGACGAAAATGCCAGCGCCGATGACGGCTCCGACACCGAGGGCGGTGAGGGAGAAGGGGCCGAGAGTGCGACGGAGAGTATGGTCTCCGGTTTCGGCGGCTTCGTTGAGCAGCCAATCCATCGGCTTTTTAGCGAAGAGATTCGCCATGCCTAGTGTTCCTCCCCAAGAGTGCGGCAGCTGGCCGAAGCGTTCACGCCATTCAATTCAAGAGCACGCGCCGGCTTCACGCGGTGGGCGAGTTGCCCGCGCCTGGCGCCGGACGTCGCGCGGCGATCTCGAGATATTCGCGGGAGCGCGCGGCAGGATCGGCGGCGGCCGCGAGATCGCGAATGACGGCGATCGAGTCGGCTCCGGCGGCATAAACCTGTCCGGCGGACTCTACTTTGATGCCGCCTATGGCGACAAGTGGTTTTTGCGATAAAGCGCGGGCGGCGCGAATAAATTCGAGGCCCACGACGGGGTCGGGATTTTCCTTGGTGGCTGTCGAGAAGATGGGGCCCACGGCTATATAGTCCGCCGAAGAGGCGGCAGCGGCGCGAAATTGATCGAGATTGTGTGTCGAAACTCCTACCCACTGGCCGAAGGGGCAGAGGCGGCGGGCGTCGGCGACCGGGAGATCGTCTTGACCGACGTGAACTCCACCGGCGCGGACTAGAGCGGCGACATCGGCGCGGTCATTGACTATGAAGCGAACACCGAGCGGAGCAAGAAGAGCCGTGAGCGAGGCGGATTGCTCGAAGAGCGCGCGGGAGGAGGCGCGCTTGGCGCGAAGCTGAATCAAGCGGACGCCAGCGGAAGCGAGAGATTCGGCGAGCGCGAGAGTCGCGCGGAAGTCCGGAGCGGAATCGAGGATTGCGTAGAGGGGCGGAAACAACCGGTGGCTCCGGATTACTTGTGCTCGAGCGCGAAGAGGCGCTCGATGAAGTGAGTGTCGAATTTGCCGGCGACGAAATCGGGATCCACGAGAATGCGTTTGTGGAGCGGGATGGTGGTCTTGATGCCTTCGACGACGAAGCCTTCGAGAGCGCACAACATGCGGGCGATGGCTTCGGAGCGGTCTTTACCGTGGGTGATGAGCTTGGCAATGAGCGAATCGTAGTAGGGCGGGATGACGCCATCGGAATAGGAAGCGGTATCCACGCGAACGCCGGGGCCGCCGGGAACGCGGAAGGCGGTGATGCGCCCGGCGGAGGGAGTGAAGGTTTCGGGGTCTTCGGCGTTGATGCGGCACTCGATGGCATGGCCGTGGAATTTAACGGCGTCAACGATATCGGGAAGTTTTTCGCCGGCGGCGACGCGGATCTGCGTTTTGACGAGGTCCACGCCAGTGACCATTTCGGTGACGGGATGCTCGACCTGGATACGGGCGTTCATTTCGATGAAATAGAGCTTGCCGGAATCCTCGCGGAGGAATTCGACGGTACCCGCGCCGGAATAGCCGATTTTTTTGAGGGCTTCGACGACCTGCTTGCCGAGGCGATTGCGCGTGGCTGAATCCATCACCAGGGACGGAGATTCTTCGAGGACTTTCTGGTGGCGGCGCTGGATGGAGCATTCGCGCTCGCCGAGATGGATGACGTTGCCATGGCGATCGCCCATGACCTGGAATTCGATGTGGCGAGGCGCTTCGATCAATTTTTCCATGTAGACGTTGGGACTGCCAAAGGCTTGTTCGGCCTCGGCGCGAGCGGTCTGGAAATGCGGGATCAGCTCGGCGGCGTTGCGAACGATGCGCATACCGCGGCCTCCGCCGCCCTCGGAAGCCTTGATGATCAGCGGATAGCCGATGCTGGCGGCATTTTTTCGGGCGGACTCTTCGTCGGGGATAACTCCGGGACTGCCGGGAATGATGGGAAGTCCAGCGGCTCCCATTTCCTGGCGGGCGCGATCCTTTTCGCCCATCAAGCGGATCACGTCGGGGGAAGGGCCGATGAAGGTGATGTGGGACGCTTCGCAAACCTCGGCGAAATTGGCGTTTTCGGAGAGGAACCCGTAGCCGGGATGGATGGCGTCCACGTTGGCGATTTCCGCGGCGGAAATAACCTGGGGAATATTGAGATAACTTTCCGAGGAGCGCGGCGGGCCGATGCAGATGGCTTCGTCGGCAAAGCGAACGTGCAGGGAGTTGCGGTCAGCCTCGGAATACACGGCGACGGTGGAAATGCCCAGCTCGTGGCAGGCGGACATGACGCGGAGGGCGATCTCGCCGCGATTGGCGATCAGAATTTTTCGGAACATGGCGCCCGGAGCAAGAGGGATTTACTTCTTCCGGTGCGGATGAATGCCGAAGAGCGGCTCGCCGTACTCGACGGGATGGCCGTTTTCGACAAAGATCCGCACAACTTCGCCGGAGACATCGGCTTCGATTTCGTTCATCAATTTCATGGCTTCGATGATGCACAGCACCTGGCCCGACTCGACGGAAGCGCCGACGGTGACGAAAGCAGGGGAGTTGGGGCTAGCGGAGGCGTAGAAGGTGCCAACGATGGGCGATTTGACGACGTGGAGATCGTCGGAACGGCCAGGCTCGGAGGCGGGCTCGCGGGCCGGCGCTGGAGCGGATGAAGAGGCGGAAGCTGCGGGAGAGGAAGCGACCACGATATCGGGAGGAGCGAAGGCGCGATAGGAACCCGGCGGCGGAGCGGCGGAGGGTTTTTTCAGGCGAATGCGGAAGGCGTCGCGCTCGAATTCAAATTCCTCGAGGCCGTGAGCTTCCATGAAATCGAGGAGTGTTTCGATTTCGGAAAGGTCCACGCCGTGAGGTTTGCGTGATGGCTTGGGAGGCTTCGGTTTCTTGGGCATTTAGAGTTCGAGAAAATCCCTTGGAGCGGTAGTCAGTTCCGAATGACCGGAAGCGGTGACGAGAACGTCGTCCTCGATCCGGACACCGCCGAGGCCCTCGATGTAGGCACCCGGTTCAATCGTGATTACCATGCCTTCCTCCAGCAGGAAGGCTTCCTTCTTGGCCAGGCGAGGCATTTCGTGGACTTCGATGCCCAAGCCATGGCCGGTGCTATGGGTAAAAAACCGTTCGAGGCCGTATTGCTTGAGAACGCGGCGGGCCGCAGCGTCAATTTCCGAGGCGGCGACGCCGGGCCGAACGGCTGACTTGGCCGCTTGCTGGGCTTCGAGCACGGCGCGGTAGATACGCCGAACCTTATCGGAAGACCGCCCCAGGAAGACGGTTCGAGTCAAGTCACTGCAATAACCGCGGAGTATAGCACCCTGGTCGAGGACGACCAATTCGTTTTTCCC
>JBAVQT010000497.1:0-6282 GCA_049694295.1 Candidatus Acidiferrales bacterium | reverse complement strand
ATTTCGCGGCCGGTCTTTTTCGCGAGCGCCACGCAATCTTCGATGGTGACGCCCTCGATGGGGATAAACGGAACCACGTCGGTGGCGCCGAGGCGAGGATGCGCGCCGGAATGTTTCGTAAGGTCGATCAATTCGGCGGCCTGGCCCACTCCGCGCAACGCGGCCTCGGCGACGGCTTCGGGTTCGCCCGCCAGCGTGACCACACTGCGATTGTGGTCGGCGTCGCTTTCGCGGTCGAGAACGTAAACGCCGGGGACCTGGCGCATGGCTGCGACGATGGCGTCCACTTTGGCGATGTCGCGCCCTTCGGAAAAATTGGGAACGCACTCGATGAGTCGTTTCATTCGTTCAGAGGCTCTTGGTGTGAATGACAGCGCCGCGCTTCATGGTCCAGCTGCAGAGATTCACACCAAAATAATACGGGATTTCGCGGTAGTCCTCCACGTCAAAGGCCGCGAGATCGGCATACTTGCCAACTTCGAGCGAGCCGACGCGGTCATGCTGGCGAAGGGAGTAGGCGGGATTGATGGTGGCGGCGGCGATGGCTTCGGCGGGAGTCATGCGCATCTGCGTGCAGGCGAGTGAAAGAATCATGGGCATGCTGACCGTGGGGCTGGTGCCGGGATTAAAATCGGTGGCCAGGCCCACGATGGCGCCGGCCGCAATCAATTCCCGGGCGGGAGCGTAATGCGCGAGGCCCAGATGAAAGCAGCAGCCGGGCAGGAGCGTGCAGACAACGTTGGAAAGGGCGAGCGCGCGAATATCGGCGCGATCGATTTTTTCGAGATGGTCTGCGCTGGCGGCTTCGACTTCAATCGCCAGGCGCGCGGCGCCAGTGCGCGCGATCTGCGCGGCGTGAATTCGCGGCACCAGGCCCCAGGCGCGGCCGGCCATCAGAATTTTTCGCGATTGCGACGCGCTGAACGCGCCACGATCGCAATAGACGTCGCAGAATTCCGCCAGTCCGGCGGTAGCGACGCCGGGAATCCATTTGCGGACGAGCATCTCGACGTAGTCATCGGGCCGGCGGCGGAATTCGGCTGGGACCACATGAGCGCCGAGAAAGGTGGCGACGATATCGAGCGGCTGCTCCTGATGAAGTTCATGGATGAGATCGAGAATCTTGACTTCATTTCGCCAGTCGAGGCCGTAGCCGCTCTTGGCCTCGATCGTGGTGGTGCCATGCGCGGCGAAGTCGCGCAGATGCCGGAGAGCGCGCGATTTCAGCGCGGCGGGTGTGGCGCGGCGCAGGCGCTGGACCGACGAGCGAATGCCGCCGCCCTTTCGCGCGATCTTTTCGTAGGAGGCGCCGGCGATGCGCATTTCGTATTCGGCGGCGCGGCTGGAGGCAAAAATGAGGTGGGTGTGCGAGTCCACGAAGCCGGGAAGCACCACGCGTCCGCCGAGATCGAGTTTTTCGGAGCGCCGGGCCGCTTTCAGTTTTTCGATTTTTGCTCGAGGCCCGACTGCCACGATGCGGTCGTCGTGGACGAGCAGCGCGCCGTCACGAATTATGCCGAGTTCAGCGAGGGATTTGCCGCGACGCGGCACGGGGCCGCGCAAGGTGAGGAGTTCGGAACAGCCAGCGATCAGCCAATCGGACACGTGAGGTCGCCCTGATACTAACTCGACATTTGCGAAAAAACTACAGCGGCGCGAATCGGCGCTTTCGCGGGCGCAGACGCTGCCATATCATCCGCACGCCGTAGGGAGGAACTCGAATGCTTCGAAAGATGTTTGTGACTGTATTGGCGATGATTGCGGTTTTCTGCGTTTTCGCAATTGCGACTCATATGGAGGCGCGCGCCGCCGGGCCGCGTGCCGCGGATGCGGCTAGCGCCGCACCGTTTGACGTGGTGATCCTCAACGGCCACATTCTCGACGGCACAGGTTCGCCCTGGTATTCGGGCGACGTGGGAATTCGCGAAGGCCGCATTGCCGCGATCGGCGATCTTTCGGCGGCTCCGGCGAAGCGCAAGATTGACGCGCAGGGCCGCATCGTCGCGCCGGGGTTCATCGACATGCTGGGCCAATCGGAATACACGATCCTGGTGGACCCGCGCTTGCCGTCAAAAATCCATCAAGGGATCACCACGGAGATTACAGGGGAAGGCGGCTCGGCAGCGCCGCTCGATGACGCGATTGCCACCGCCGACCACGAATTTTACGACCACTACCGCATTCATCCCGACTGGACGACTTTCGCCGGATATTTCGCGCGTTTGGAGAAGCAGGGAATGGGCATCAACCTCGCGAGCTATGTGGGCGCGACGCAGGTGCGCCGCTACGTGATCGGCGAAGCGGACCGCGCGCCGACTGCCGCGGAGCTCGATCAGATGAAAGCGCTGGTGCGCCAGGCCATGGAGGATGGCGCGCGCGGACTTTCGACGGCGCTCGAATATGCGCCGGCGCCTTACGCCAAGACCGAGGAGCTGATCGCGCTGGCCGCCGAAAGCGCTCGCTACGGGGGCATTTACGCCACGCACATGCGCAGCGAGGGCGACGCGATTTCCGAGTCGCTGGTGGAGACGGCGCGGATTGCGCGCTAGGCGCACACGCCGGTGGAGATATGGCATCTGAAAGTCGCGGGAAAAAATAATTGGGGGCGCATGCCGGAGGTGGTGGCGTTCATTGACAACGCGCGCTCGACGGGCCTGGACATCGAAGCCGACACCTACGCCTACACCGCCTGGAACAACACGCTCTCGGCGTTTATTCCGCCCTGGGCGCACGATGGCGGCGACGCGAAGCTGATCGAGCGGCTGAAGGATCCGGCCACGCGCGCGCGAATTCGCGAAGACATGCAGACTCCGACGAAGGCCTGGGATAACGAATGGCAGGAAATCCCGGGATCCGAAGCGATTCTGGTGAGCTCGACGAACAATCCGACGTTGCGGCCTCTGCAAGGGAAGCGACTTTCGGAAATCGCGAAAATGTGGAATGAGGATCCCATTGACGCGCTGTGCGACCTGCTGATCAAAGATGATGCCGAGACCAGCGTATCGGTGTTCGGCATGGACGAGCCGGACGTGGAGCTGGCGCTGAAGCAGCCCTGGGTATCGATTGACAACGATTCGGAAGGGACATCGCCCGAGGGGCTGCTGGGGCAGGATCATCCGCACCCGCGGGCCTACGGCACGTTTCCGAGAATTTTGGCGAAGTACGTGCGCGAAGAAAAATTGCTGACGCTGGCCGATGCGATCCGGAAATTTTCGGCGCTGCCGGCGCAGCGTATGCGCATCACCGATCGCGGCGTATTGAAGAAGGGATTGTGGGCGGATGTGGTGGTGTTCGATCCGGGCAAGGTACACGACGTGGCGACGTACGACAATCCCAACCAGTTTTCGGTGGGGATGGACTACGTGCTGGTGAACGGCCAGTTGGTGATCGACGACGGAAAGATGACCGGCGCGCTGCCGGGAAAAGTGCTGCGCGGGCCGGGGTATAGGGCTGCGAAATAGTTTTTTTGCGGCCGTCAGGCGGTGTGGGCCTTGGCCTGATATGCGGGGACGAAAACTTCGGCGATGAAAGACTCGAGCGTCGTCGAAGTCGTGTTTTGCGGCGTGCGCGGAGTTTGCGGCGCGAGTTTTCCGGCGTTCATGGCCTTGAGCATCTCGACCATCAGCGCAGCCGTCTTTTTCGGCATGCCCATTTGCACCAAACCGGGTTCGAGCATGATGAACGGCACGTGCATGTAATTGAGACGCGGCTTGCCGATGGCGTTTCCGATCAGCGTGGCAAGTTCTTTCCAACTGGCGTCGCGCGGGCCGGTCAACTCCTGAATCGAGCTGCCGGAAAAATCACGCGCGGCGAGGCGCAGCGCGGCATGCGCGCCGATGTCTTTCGTCGCGATCCAGGGCTGAACTTGATCGCCTGGCGAGGCGCCCGGCAAAAATCCCATGGTGCGCAGCGGCGGGATACTCATCAGCAAATTTTCCATGAACTGGGTGGGACGCAGATGGAGCACGTGGAGACCCGCGATCTTATTTAACTTTTGCTCCATGCCGTGCAAACCCACGATGGGGCCGGTGCCCGACTCAAATTGCGCGCCCATGCTGCTGAGCGTGACGGCGTAGGGAACGCGCGCGGCGGCCAGCGCAGCGGCCAGGGAATCGGTGACGCTTTCCTGATAGGCGCGGACGTCATCGGAACGCGATTGCGGAATCAGCGCGTAGACTGCTTCGGCGCCTTCAAACGCTTTGGTCATCGCGGCTGCGTCTTCGACGTTCGCAACGAACGGCTCTGCGCCGCGGCTTGCGAATGACGCAAGCTTTGCGGAATCGCGGCCGATCACGCGAACCTTTTCACCCTTGTCGAGCAGAGCCTCCGCCGCAGGCCTGCCGGTATGTCCCGTTGCTCCCACGATAGCAATCATCAAATCCTCCATCGCCCCGTTTCGAAAACCAGCCTGGAAAATGCATCCTACATCATCGGAATCTTGACGCCGGACTTCCTTGCGAATTCAACCGCTTCGGAATAGCCGGCGTCCACATGGCGGGCCACGCCGATGCCCGGATCGTTGGTCAATACGCGCTCGATGCGCGCAGCCATCTCTTTCGTGCCGTCGGCGACAGTCACCTGGCCGGCGTGCAACGAGTAGCCAATGCCGACGCCGCCTCCATTGTGAATGGAAACCCAACTCGCGCCGCTGGCAGTGTTGAGCAGCGCGTTGAGCAAAGGCCAATCGGCCACGGCGTCCGAGCCATCGCGCATGGATTCGGTTTCGCGATAGGGCGAAGCGACCGAGCCGCAATCGAGGTGATCGCGGCCGATGACGATGGGCGCTTTCAATTCCCCGCGAGCCACGAGATCGTTGAGCGCCAGGCCGAATTTCTCGCGTTCGCCGTAGCCGAGCCAGCAGATACGCGCGGGAAGTCCCTGGAAACGGACGCGTTTCTGCGCCAGGTGAATCCAGCGGGTCAGCACTTCGTCGTGGGGAAACATTTCGAGCACGAGCTTGTCGGTGCGGTGAATGTCCGAAGCTTCGCCCGAAAGCGCGGCCCAGCGAAACGGACCGCGGCCTTCGCAGAAGAGCGGTCGAATATAGGCCGGCACAAAACCCGGAAAATCGTAGGCGTCCTTGACGCCCTGCTGGAAGGCAAAAGTGCGGATGTTGTTGCCGTAATCGAAAGTGACCGAGCCGAGTTTCTGTAGCGCCAGCATTCCCTCGACGTGCCGGGCCATGGATTCGAGCGAGCGCCGGCGATACGTTTCCGGATCGCTCGAGCGCAATTCGGCGGCTTGCGCGGGGTTCAGTCCCTGCGGCACGTAACCAAAGAGAGGATCGTGCGCGCTGGTCTGATCGGTAAGGAGATCGGGGACCACGCCGCGGCGCGCCAACTCCGGAACCACGTCGGCACAATTTCCAACCAGACCGACCGACACGGCTTCGCGCTTGCGGACGGCGTTTTTCAGTATGCGCAGCGCTTCGTCGAGATCGTTGACCATCATGTCGCAATAGCCGCTCTTCACGCGGCGCTTGATGCGCTCGGGATCGACATCAATTCCCCGGAACGCCGCGCCGTTGAGAGTGGCCGCGAGCGGCTGCGCGCCGCCCATGCCGCCCATGCCGCCGCTGGCGACCAGTTTGCCCGCGAGATCGCCGCCGAAATGCCGCCGCGCGGCCGCGGCGAAAGTTTCGTAGGTGCCCTGGAGAATTCCCTGCGAGCCGATGTAAATCCAGCTTCCGGCGGTCATCTGGCCGTACATCATCAGGCCGGCGCGGTCGAGTTCCTCGAAATTCTTCCAATCGCTCCAGTGGCCCACCAGATTCGAATTGGCGATCAGCACGCGCGGCGCATAAGAATGAGTGCGAAAAATTCCCACGGGCTTGCCGGACTGCACCAGAAGAGTTTCGTCGGCCTCGAGCGATTTCAGCGAAGCCACGATGGCGTGAAAGCAAGTCCAATTGCGCGCCGCCTTGCCGCGCCCGCCGTAGACGATCAGGTCTTCGGGCTTTTCGGCGACCTCGGGATCGAGATTGTTCATCAGCATCCGCAGCGCGGCTTCCTGCTGCCAACCCTTGCAGGAAAGTTGCGTGCCGTGCGGCGCGCGCATGGGCTGGTATCCCGCGGCGTCAGGAGTCATGAGCTTCGCCATGGCATTTGCCTCCGCGGGCATCTTAGCGCACCGTGGCACATGAGTGTAGGCCCGCGTTGCGCCTCGGCTTGCGGTTACGCTAGAGTGGCTCGACCAGCCATGGAATATCCCACGCTGACAAAGCTCTTTCTCGACGCGGCGGACAAGTTTGCGAATCCTCGCGCGCAGATGTGGCGTACCGAC
>JBAVQT010000496.1:0-10254 GCA_049694295.1 Candidatus Acidiferrales bacterium | reverse complement strand
GCGAAGTATTCGACGATGCGGCGACGGGCCAGGGCCTGCTGAACTATTTTTTACGCGCCATCAATTGCGGGGCGGTGACGGCACAAGAGGCGCAGACGCTCACAGGTCTTTCACTAGCCGAATTGCGGGTGGGATCTTTCGCGAAGATTCTGAACGGCCGACGCGGATAGCGGCTGAACTATTCGCGTCGCAGCGTAGCTTCGATCAAGCCGTGGGGCTCGTCGGTGGGAAGAAAAATCTCATTGGGATTGTCCAGGCCGAAAGGCGAAAGATCGACCAGATGAAAGTGCTTGTTGGGAAGAGACAGATGAATTTCGCGGATGTGCTCGAAATTCGCGAGCACCGTCTCACCCATGGCCCACAGAGTGTGCTGCAGCGAGAGGCTATCGTGCTCCGCAAATGTCTCAAGCAACGATTGGCGGACGCTGTGCCACAGCATAGCGTAATCGGCTTCGTCCGGGTCATAGAGCCAGTCGACTTGCAATGCCGTGGAAAGAACTCGCTGGCGGTCTTCTTTAAGAGTCGTATAAGGATCGCGCAGGAAATTCTCGAAGGCCGACTTGGTGGTCTTCAAGACGACCAAATCCGCAATTCCGGCGCGAACCGTGGTCGCCTCGCGGGTGCCGTCGAGCGCAGCCGTGCGTAACTCCTGTCCCGCGCGCGTGAAAGCGGTGGCGTGCGGCTTGCCTCCCAACGAAATGCGGGCCCACAGATTTTCATTCGCAACAATTCGCACGCGGTTCACCTGCGGGTTGTAGGTGAGAAAGTGCTCGACGAGGTGCAGGCCAAAATTTTCGGCGGATTCGAGCGGATACTGGCGCGCGAGAGCGTACACGGTGTTCTTCATCGTGTCCGTCGGCAGAATTTTGCGGTTGTCACCTTGGGTGTGCGCCGTCTCGAAGTCTCCCTCGAAGAGAATCTCCAGCGTCAGCTCGCGAATATCATGACGATCGGCCTGCCGATTGACGCGGAGCAATCGAATGCGCGATTTTCCGTAGTTGTTTTTGCCAAGCACGATGGACATTGCTCAGCTCCCGCGGTACGTGGTGTACCCAAATGGCCCGAGCAGCAGCGGAATGTGATGTTGCTCCTTCGGATATCGGACGTCGAAGACAATCGTCACGCTCGGATACAGGGCAGTCACGCCGCGGCTCTGGAAATATGCGCGCGTATCGAATGTCAAGCGGTAAGCCGCCTCGGTAAGTGAGCCGGACGGCAGAAGATGACGCAAGCGGCCGTCGGAATCGGTGGCGCCGCGGCTGATTTCCCGCCACACGCCCGGGGAACTCTGAATCTCGAGCAGGACGGGGACGCCCACGGCTGGACGCCCCGCCGATGTATCGAGCACATGGGTGGTGATGTCGCTCATGGCGCGAGAAGTTTCTCCAATCGCAAGCGCATGATTTTGCGCTGTTCCTCGGCTGCGATGCGCAATTCCGCTTCCGGATCGTTTGAAAGGCGCTCTTGAAGCTCTTTCAGAATTTGCTCGCTGGTCTTTCCCGTGGCACAGATCAGGAAAATGTAACCGAACGCTTTCCGGTAGGCTCGATTTCCTGCCGCTAGCGCGGCGCGTAGTTCGGCTGAAGTAATTTGCGCGGCGGATTGCTCGCGCTCCGACCACTGCTTGGCCCTCGACGATTGTCTTGCCGCCGCTTGGGCTCCGCCGATCGATGGATGATGGCGGAAAGCTTCCAGCCAGTCTGCACGCCCGAGGCCGCGCCAGACTTCGTCGGCAGCGCTAAATATTTGGTCGACGCTGGCAAATGGACGCCGCAGGAGCATTTCACCCGCCCACTTTTTTGAGCCGCAGCAATCAAGGAGCCGGCCTTTAGCACGAGTCGGTGACATGCGGTTGAAAGGCTCGATGACGACGGAGTCCGCTTCGCGTTGCTCCGGCGTTCCGAACAGGCGCAAACGGCTGACGCCGCCGTCGGGATAAATGTTGAACCGGATGTGGGTGGCCGCGCCGGCATCCTTGAGATTATTTCTGAACGTGTGACGAGAGTTGGCCTTGAGCTTCGTCTGCGGCAACAACTCTTTCCAGTCGACGGACGCTGCCAGCGATTGCGGCGTAGCTGCTTCGCCGGCATGGCAAGCTTCCGCGGAGCAACTATCGGGAAAATTTCCTTTGAAGTGCGCGGTGTCCACTTCGATGTGTTCCACCGTTCCGGGCCGTCCGAGCCGCACGATCACCCAATCATGCCCCGGTCCGCGCCGGCGACGTGTCTCCCAACCGTCACCCATGTCGCGGCCGCGTCCCGGCATCAGCAAATTTCCCGGCTGGCTGTAAAATTGATCGCTGGCTGAGATGGCGCGACCTCCATTTTGCACGGCGGCCAAATCGATTTCCGCGGGCGCGGCACCCTTTTTGTCGGGAGCCACCTCGCCGAACACGCGGAGACGCGCCACTCCACCATCGGGAAAGATCTTGAGGCGCAGATGCGTGAAACGGCTCTCGTTTGCGACGGCAAATGCGTTTTGCGTATCGCCCACCAGCGCCGATTGTGGCAGCAAGCCGCCCCAGCGCGTCGTGGGCGCCTGCAAACGCTTCCGTTCATTCGAAAAAGGCGCCCCGCCCAGATCGCATCCCTCGATCGAGCAAGACTCCGGATAATTGCCGGTGAAAAAACTGGTGTCCACTACGACGCCGCGCACGATCCCCGGAAGCCCCAGCCTGACGATGCACCAATCGTAACCGGGCGTGCGCCTTCGGCGCGTTTCCCACCCGTCCATCCATTTTCCCCGCGAAGTGTATTTGTGATCGAGAAACACGGGCGGCGAAGGCTTGAGCAAATTCTCCCTGGGCGCGAAGAATTCGTCGTTGGCTGCGATGACTTTGCCTCCCAGTCGTTGGGCGGCGAGATCCACGAATTGTGAAAAATCGCTCATCAGTTGGCTCGCCGTAGAACTTGCCCGATGGGTCCGGCAGAGAATTCGCCGCGATCGAAAATCTTTCGCCCCCGCAGAAAAGTGGTCTCCACCACGCCGCAGAGTTCGCGGCCCGCATACGGCGTGAGCTTGTGCCGGTGGTGTAGACGCCCAGAGTCCACGCAAAACGAAGCGTCCGGATTCCAGATGGCGAGATCCGCGTCGCATCCCACGGCGATCGAGCCCTTTTGCCGCTGCATTCCGGCGAGCTGCGCGGGACCGGAACAGAGCCAGGCGGCTAGGCGCGCCACAGAATAGCCGCGCGAGCGTGCCTGCGTCCAGAGCGCAGGCAAAGTCAGTTGTAGCGACGCGATGCCTCCCCAGGCGCGGATGAAGTCGCCCTCTTCGGGCAGTTTCATCGCCGGCGGGCAAGGCGAATGATCCGTGACGACGAAATCGAGCACGCCTCGCACCAGAGCGTCCCAGAGCTTTTCGCGATTTTCGGCTTCGCGGATGGGCGGAGCGCACTTGAACTCGGTGCGGCCGTCAGCGATTTCCTCGGCCGCGAATGTCAAGTAGTGAGGGCACGTCTCGGCGCTGACGGCGAGCCCATCGGCCTTGGCCTGCTCGATGAGAGCGAGCGAATCGGCCGAGGAAAGGTGCACGATGTGGACACGCGCCTGGTGTTCACGCGCCAACTCGATCATCAGCGCGATGGCCCGATTCTCAGCTTCGCGCGGATGGGACGCGAGCCATTGAGAATATTTGTGCGACGACGAAGCCGACTGCGCGAGCTTTGCGGAGGCCTCGGCGATCGGCCCGGGCAATTCGGCATGCACGAGCAATGGCGCGCCGAGCGCGGCCATTTCGGGCAAGGCCACCTGTAAATCCGGTTCGCCGACACTTGCGAATTCCTCGACGCCGCTGGGGACGAGAAAGCATTTGAACCCAAAAACGCCGGCATCCCACAGCGCGCGAAGGTCCGCGGTATTTTCAGGGACTACGCCACCCCAAAAGCCCGTATCCACCCAAAGCTTTCCGGCTGCGGCGGCGAGTTTTTGGCGCAGCGCGGCGGGCGAGGTGGTGGCCGGAATACTATTGAGCGGCATTTCGACGAGCGTGGTGACTCCGCCGGCAGCGGCGGCGCGCGTGGCGGATGAAAAGCCTTCCCAGTCGGCGCGGCCGGGCTCATTGATGTGGACATGGGTATCGACCAGCCCGGGCATCACGACGGAATCTCCCGCATCGTGAACGGAACATCCCGCGGGAATTGCGGCGAAATCGGTGACATCCGCGATCAAGCCGGAGCGAATATGAATGGCTGCGGCGCGCTCGCCCTCAGGCGTGACCACTCGCCTGCCGCGGACGACCAGATCGGGCGTGGTGGCAGGATGGACGGGTGGATTGGAAGAAGTTGCCATGCGGCGCTAGGCGGCGGCTCCTTGCAAAAATTCGGCGAGCAGATTTTGCGCCACGCGCAGACGATATCGCGCGGTGGAACGCAGATCGTCAATCGGCGCGATTTCGCGCGCGAGCGTCTCCTGCGCCTCGCGCAGCAGCGCGGACGAAAAGCTCTGACCGGTCAGGACCTTTTCGGTGGCCGCGGCTCGCATAGGCATAGGCGCGACGCTGCCGAGCGCAACGCGAACATCCGCGATGACACCGGCTTCCACGCGCGCCGTAGCCGCAAAGCAGACTTTCGAAATCGCCTGGGCTCGTCGCGTTCCGACCTTGCGGTAGTAAGCGCGCCAGCCGGCCGTGGCGCGCGGCAGTCGAATCCGGCGAATCAGCTCGTGCGGAGCGAGTTTCATTTGCTTGTAACCAGAATGAAATTTCGAGTAGGGCACCCATCGTGCGCCGCGCGAGAAGACCAGTTCGATCTCGGCGTCATACACCAGCAAAGCCGGCGGCGAATCGGCAGCCGGTGAGCCATTGGCGATGTTGCCTCCCAGCGTGCCGCGATTCTGCGTTGCGACGCTGCCCGTGAGCGCCGCCGCGCGGCAAAGTAGGGGAAATTCGCGCGCCAGCACGTGGTTGCGCTGAATCTCAGAATACGTGGTGAGAGCGCCCAGCGTGATTTTGTCGCTGGAAATTTCGATGCCTTGCAATTCCGGCAGCCGCCAGACATTTAGATATTTTTTGTGTGCGAGCTTGCCTGCTTCGAGCAGCACCATCAGGTCCGTGCCTCCGGCGAACGGCCGCCAGGCGCCCGGCTCGCGCTCCAATCGTTCGAGCGCCTCGGGCAGATTGCGGGGCGTTGCGAGTTCGTATCCGGGGATGGAGGCTCTCAAGCCCGCGGCTCCTCGCCAAGACCAGGGTCGCCGCAAGCCGCCAGCACCGATTCGAATATTTTGGTGTAACCGGTGCAGCGGCAGAGATTCCCGGCCAGCCCTTCGCGCACTTGCGCCTCGCTGGGATGCGGATAGCGCTCCAGCAGATTGGCGGCCGCGAGAATCATTCCCGGCGTGCAGATGCCGCACTGCGCTCCTCCGTGTTGCAGGAAGGCCGCCTGCACTGCGTGCAATCGCTCGCCCGTAGCGAGGCCTTCAATCGTGCGAATTGCCGATCCTTCCACCTGCGCAACCGGGACGAGGCAACTATTCACCAGCGCACCATCCAGCTCGATGGAACACGCGCCGCATTCGCCTTCGCCACAACCTTCCTTGGTGCCGGTGAGTCCGAGGTCCTTCCGCAACACATCGAGCAGCCGCGCCATCGGGTATGCTTCAAACGCTGTGTCCGCGCCATTCACTTTGCAGAGGATGCGAATTTTGCGGAGGGCGTCAGCCACGGCTTACTCCCGGCGATTCGACGCCCCGATCTACAGACGCATCGATACGCAATGCGACCAGCATTTCCATCAGACGCTCGGGCGTGATAGGAATTTGCCGCACGTCCGCGCCGGTGGCGTGCGCGATCGCGTTGGCAATGGCCGGCGCCGTGCCGTCGAGCGGAAGTTCGCCTATGCCTTTCGCGCCGGCGGGACCGCGCCCATAAGGAATTTCCTCAAAGTAGACGCGGATCGGCGGCGTATCCATAGCGGTCGGCATGATGTAGTTGGTCATCTGTGCGTTGACCATGCGCCCCTCGCGCCAGACCACATTTTCATACAGCGCGAAGCCGATCCCTTGCGCTACACCGCCTTCCACCTGCCCCGCGGCGAGCACGGGATGAATCACCTTGCCGACTTCCTGCAACGCGACGAAATCCTCGACGCGCACTTCGGCCGTTCGCATATCCACGGAAACTTCGGCAACATAGACGGCCCACGCGTAAGCGCCATAGGCGTCGCCTTGATAGCGCGCATCGTCCCAATGCAAATCGCGGGGATGCTCGTATTTGACGAACGACTCGAGCACGCCGAGCCCGCCAATGTATTCGGCGCAAGCGTGCGCGAATTCGGCGGCGTCGTAGGATTCGCGCAGCAAGCCCGCTGCGAGCAATTTAGCGCGGATTTCACGCGCGGCAGATTCCACCAGCTTGCCAACGATCATGGAGGTTCGCGAAGCGACTGTGGGCCCGCTATTGGGCACATTCGCGGTGTCGGGCTGCACGATCTCGATCTGTTCGCACTCGAGCCCCAGCGCTTCGGCGGCGATCTGCGAAAAAATGGTATTCGTTCCCTGTCCCATTTCGGTGCTGGCGGCATGAATGCGGACTCGGCCCTCGCGTGTGGCTTCCGCGGAAACTTCAGACGCGAGATATTCCTCGCCCGAGCCGGTGAAGCCCGCGCCGTGAAGAAACGAAGCGAAGCCGATGCCGCGGCGGATCGGGTCTAGGCCATTTTCCGCGTCGAATTGTTTTCGTTTCGCGGAATAATCCGCCAGCTCGAATGCGCGCCGCATCAGGCCGTGCATGTCCACTTTCTCGCGGACGATCTGATGAACGGCCAGCGCTTCGCCCTGATGAATGAAATTGCGGCGGCGCAACTCAGCCGAATCGAGACCGATGGCCTGCGCCACGCGGTCGAGATGCCGCTCGAGCGCGAAGACGCTCTGCGGCGCGCCAAAGCCGCGAAACGCTCCATGCGGCGGAGCGTTGGTGGCCACGGCGCGACTTCGAATGCGGACGTTGGGACAAAGATACGGGCCGGCGGCGTGAATCGTGCCGCGCGAAAGCACCACGGGAGAAAGCGTCAGATACGCCCCGCCATCAATCGAGAAATCGATTTCCATGGCCAGCAGTTTTCCATCACGCGTGAGGGCGGTGCGATGCCGCGTGCGCGAAGGATGGCGTTTGGTGGTGGCCACCATGTCTTCCGCGCGGTCATACACAATTTTCACCGGCCGTCCCGATTTCCACGCCAACAACGCGGCGTGACCTGCGATCATGGAGGGATACTCTTCCTTGCCGCCGAAACCGCCGCCCGTTTCAGTCTGCACCACGCGGACGCGATCCTTGGGCAAGCCAAACAACGTCACCAGCGCTTTGTGAACGTAGTATGGGCATTGCAGCGATCCCCACACAGTGACGCCATCCGCGGGAGTGGCGCGCGCGATCATTCCCTGCGTCTCGATATAGAGCTGCTCCTGCGCGCCGGTTTCGTACACGCCGTCAACGATGCAATCGGCCTGCGCCCATGCGGCGTCCACGTCACCCTTTTCGACCAGAAACGATTTGAAAATATTGTCGTTGCCCCAGATCACATCTTTTGCGGCCAGCGAATCGTCAATCGTGAAAACTGCGGGGAGCGGATCGATTTCAATGCGCACGTTTCGGCGGGCTTCTTCCAACAGGTAGGGGTCCTCGTGCGCGAGCAGCACGACAGGCTCTTCCGGATGGTTCACCACGATTTCGGCGAGGCAGGGCTGGTCTTCAATGAGAAGCGCGATACAGTTCTTCCCGGGAACATCGGAGGCGGTGACGACGGTGAATTCTTTCCACGGGATATTGCCTTCAAAGTGAATGCCGCGAATCCGTCCCCGCGCCGCGGGACTACGAACCGTGACACCGTAGATCATGCCGGGAAACGCGAGATCGTCCACATAACGGGCGCGGCCCATGACTTTTTCGCGCCCTTCCTTGCGGGGAACCGATTTTCCGATGACGCGCGTTTCCATGCGTCGCCTCAATACAAAGTTTTATCCGGCTTTGCGATCCAGGCGCGAAACACCGCCAGCGATTCTTCGCGCATCATCGGCTGCAGGGGAATGCCGCGCTGCTCCCTGGGCCGGGCGATTTCCTGGTAGATGAACGAATCGTCGAAGCCAGCCTCGGCGGCATCGCGCGCGGTGCAGGCGAAGAAGACGCGATCGGCGCGCGCCCAATAAATCGCGCCCAAACACATCGGACAAGGCTCGCAGCTGGTATAGATTTCGCAGCCGCGCAGCTCGAAGAGATCCAATTTCCTACAAGCGTTGCGGATTGCGTTGATTTCGGCGTGCGCGGTGGGATCGTTCGCGGCGGTCACGCTGTTGGCCCCTTCGGCGACGATCAAGCCGTCCTTAACCACCACTGCCGCGAACGGGCCGCCGCGCCCGCTGCGGACGTTGTCCATCGCGAGCTCGATTGCGCGAGCCATGAAGGCATTGGCCATGATTGAGTGCGATTGTAACGCAGGCTGCCTGAAACCGCGGAAGGCATCTGCAAGCCCGCGCTCGTCGCGCGCGCCACGCGCATCGCGGGGTGGTTTGCGCGTAGGCCTCAGGGGCCAACGATTGCAGCACCCGCAGCGGCGGACGACGGGACGCCGGGCGCAACGCCCACGGCAAACCGCTGCGCAAATTCGCGCTCTCGGCGGCGCCAGAAAAACAGCAGTGCGCTGCCGATCAGAATCAGCGCAAACGATAGCCCAGCCCACAACCCTCGCGCCCCCCAACCCAGCCGAAAGCAAAGAAAAGCTCCCACGGGCAGGCCGACCAGCCAATAAAAAATCAGGTGGCAGATCATGGGCGTGCGAGTATCGCCCGCGCCGCGCAATGCGCCTGTCGCCACAGTCTGAATGCCGTCGAACAATTGGAAAAACGCACCGACGAACAGCAGTCCGCCGGCAGCTTGAACTACGACCGGGTCGGGAGTGTAAATCCTCGCGATATATTGCGGCACCACGAGCAAGAGCACTCCCATCACGGCCATGAATCCCGCGCCGAGCATTAGCGCGGTCCATCCGGCGCGGCTGGCGGCATGCGCATCACTACGGCCGAGCCCTTGGCCCACGCGCACGGCGGCCGCCGACGCGATTCCGAGGGGCACCATGTAAGTGAGGCTGACGGTATTGAGCGCGACCTGGTGGCTGGCCAGTTGGATGGCGCCGAGCCTCGCGATCAGTGCCGTGGCCACAGCGAATACGCCGACCTCCATGCCAAATTGCGTGGCTGCGGGTAGACCGAGCTGCACCAACCGCCAGATGCGGAAAAAATCAGGAACCCGCGGAGCCTCTCGGAGTCCAGTCTGGTAGCGGTGATCGTAGTAAAGGCTGTAGACCAGCAGCACGGCCATCATAAATGTGCGCGCGATGCAGGTGGACCATCCCGAACCGACCGTGCCCATGGCCCGCAGCCCAAGATGACCGTAAATGAGCGCCCAATTCCCGACGATGTTCACGGCGTTTGCGGAAATCAAGGCAAACACCACGGGTTTGGCGCGGTTCATCCCCTGCAAGTAACGCCGGAAAACAAAATAAAGCAGCAGCGGAAGCGTGCCCCAGGTAAGCGCGTGGAGATACGGGATGGTTTGGTCCATCACCATCGCTTGAATGCCCAGCGTGCGAAGCACCGAGCCGAGCAGCCACACCACGCCCATCAGGACCGGCGTGACTGCGAGACTCAGGTACAAGCCATTCACCAGCGAACGGTGGCAATCCTCGATATCGCCTGCACCGAAGGAGTGCGACACGAGGGTATCGAGCCCCAGCATCAAGCCCGTGCCGAAAATCGCCACCACGTTGAACACGATGCTGCCGAGGCTCACCGCGCCGATGGCTTCGGCGCTGTGCGCCTGGCGGCCGACCATCATGGTGTCCACAATGGCCATGGTCATCCAGCCGAGTTCCGCGAGAACCAGCGGAATAGCCAGATGCAGCATGGGCTTCACTTCTTCGGCGATGTAATGCGAAAAAAGTCTTCGGAGCATGGGCCTGTGCTTTCGCCGGCGGCGCTGAGATTCGAGCAGGGCGGAAGAGTGGTGTCAGTTTAGATGTAAGCTCGCGCCGAATACACTCAGAAATGGCGCGAAGCTGCTCGCGAGCACTCGCACGCCCGCGCGAGAACGTCCGGGCTTGGCGTCTTGCTGGCGAGAGCGTGATCGCCACGGCTCATGCAGTTCGGTTTGCCGCTGTTTGACTTGCCGTATGCAAATGGTTAGACTCCGTAAATATTGGAGTCCCCGGCCGTTTCCTCCAAATTTGCGCCGCGTGGCTTGGTATGCGGCGGCGCAGAGGCTAAATCC
>JBAVQT010000495.1:0-6188 GCA_049694295.1 Candidatus Acidiferrales bacterium | reverse complement strand
TCTTCGAGCGAGGTATTGTGATCGGAGAGAATACCGACCGTTCCGCCTTCGCCAAGCACTTTCAGAATCGCGCGGGCCGAACGATTTTTCTCGATGGGATGGTTTCCCGATAAGCACCGGTACGAGTTGACTAGGGCGTCCACGCGCTCGTTCGCCACTGGCCGGACCAAAAAATGCAGAGGATGGCCATAGAGCGCGTGCGCGAATGGCGCGAGTTCCCAGGCGCTCATGTGGCCCGTGAGAAACAAGACGCCCTTCCCGCGCCGCCGCGCCGCATCGAAGTTCTCGAATCCATCCAACACGACAATGCGCTCGATTCTCTCGCGCGTGTACCGCGGGAATTGCGAAAATTCTCCCGCCATCCAGCCGATCTGCCGGATCATTCCGCGAATTACTTTTCTGCGCCGCGCCTTATCCCAATCGGGAAACGCAATTTGCAGATTCACGTCCGCAGCGCGCCGCAGAGGGGGCCGCAGTGCGAACGCCAGCCACGCGAAGCTCGCCCCGGCAAATCGCGCCGCGGGCCGCGGCAGCACGCCAAGCGATTTGATCCCTAACCAAGCGCCTGCGTATTCAAGCCATTCGCGCATCGCGAGCCATTATGCAAGAGCGGCAAGAGCAGATGCTAGCGGCTCGCTCGAAATTCGACCGGGCCGATTCCAGAGCGGAGGATCGGCCGCGACGATGATAAAATCGTCGACCTTGAGCGATCCCTCTCAGCGCGAACGGCAACAACGGCAGGAAAATCTCGCGGCGTTTGCCGCTTCGGCCTTCGCCATTCTCATTTGTCTCTTTGGAAATCTGGGCGCGCTGGGTTTGGTCGGCCCGGACGATCCGCGCTACGCCTGGATCGCCCGCGCCATGGCGCAGACCGGCGACTGGGTAACGCCGCGTCTCTACGGCGCGGCGTGGTTCGAAAAGCCGATCCTCTATTATTGGGCAGCGGCCATCGGCTTTCGCATGCATCTTCCCAACGAATGGGCCGCGAGGTTGCCTTCCGCGATTGCGGCTCTGGTGGCGACGATCGTCATCGGGTGGCTCGCCTGGCAGCACTATGGCGAAGAAGAGGGTCTGGTGCGCAGCCCTGCGCTTGGCGCGCCATTGCTTTTCGCCACCAGCGTCGCGGCCATCGGTTTTTCGCGGGCGGCCACGCCGGACATGCTTTTCGCAGGTTCCCTGGCCCTCGCGATGATGAGCGCCGCGGGCGTGCTGCGACGCGCGGGCGTACTGCGACGCGCATCGATTCATCCGGCTGAGCCTGATTCGTGGCGCGCTCTTTGGCTCGTGCTTTTTGGCGCGTGGCTGGGCGTCGCGGTGCTGGCCAAAGGGCCCGCAGGTCTGATCTTGGCGGGAGGCGCTTTGCTCCTTTGGGCCGCGTTTACCGGGCATTGGCGCGCGGTGTTGCGATTCGCGCATCCAGCCGCGATAGCATCCTGCTGCGTCGTCGCGCTGCCATGGTATTGGCTTTGCGCGCGCCGGAATCCAGACTTCCTCCGCGTGTTCATTTTCCAGCATAATTTTGAACGCTACCTTACGCCACTCTTCATGCATCGCCAGCCTTTCTGGTTTTTCGGACCGATTCTGCTGGTCGCGCTGCTTCCCTGGACGGTTTTTCTGATTCCCACGATCCAGGAGGGACTGAAACTCTGGCGTGAAAAATCCTTTCGCAACTCGCCCGGGTTTTTCTTCGCGTGCTGGGCGGTGTTTCCGGTGCTTTTTTTCAGCCTCTCGCAATCCAAATTGCCGAGTTACATCCTGCCGGCGATCCCGCCGCTGGTGCTGCTAATGGCGGTCGGCGCCCGGCGGTCGCGGCTGGCGAAGCGACCGTCGGCGCACTGGACGTTCGGCGGGGTGGGACTCACGTGGGTCGCGCTGGGCATCGCGGCGATCGCATGGCTACACACTCTTCCGGCAGGGACCCGCGAGATCGCCGGCCCCTTCATCGAACATGGCGCGGTGATCGCGCTGCTGGGTGGTCTCTTGATTGTCATTCTGGGTCTTACCGTGAAGCGAGCGGCGGTGCTTTGCTCGTTCTTCGTGGTGATCCTGCTGGTGGGCGTCGCCAACGTTCGCGCGCTGCCTGCGCTCGATTCGTATTTCTCGGCGCGTCCTTACGCCGAGGCGCTGCGGAACGACCGGCATCCTGAACGGGTCTTTGAATACCGCATCAAGCGCAGCTGGGATTACGGCCTGGCGTTCTACATGCGGCGGAGAATTCCAGAATGGTCGCCAAACGATCCGGAGCCCGCGCTGGTGCTCACGTCGCCCGCGGGACTTGCGGAGTTGAAGAAACTCGGAAGAGTGCATGGCGAAATCGAGGAGGGCGGACAAACGATGTTGTTCGCGCCCGTCGCGCCGGCACATCACCGAGAGCCAGAAACCGCGCCGCAAGCTGCACCTCCAATTGAACCGCAGTCCGTGCCGCAGGCGGAGCCGGAGACCGCGCCGCCAACAGCACCATCAACCAGCGAACCTCGCTAATTGCGAATTTAGTTGCGAGGGGCGGCCGGCAGATTGGTCAGAAAAAAACTTACCAATTGATTTTCATACGCGTGGCGATCGTCATCCGACATTTCCGAATAACTGGTGTGCTGCCGGATGGTCTGCTTGGGCTCGGGCGCCTGCAGGTAAATCTGCAGGGTGGCGTTTTCGAGCGCGGGCCGGTCATCGGTCTGAATGAAGAGTTTTGGAACGCCGGCGGTTCGAGCTAACCGCTGGGTGATGGGCGGCACGTTGCGATCCACATGGTTGATCACGCGAAATCCGAAATCGGTAAAACGCGTGACCGCAGGGAGCACCGAAAGGCCCGAACGCTTCACCTGAGTCTCAACCATGAAAAGCGGATCCGGGTAGGCGTTATCGACCACAAAGGCAGCGATGCGCGGATCGGATTCGGCAACTGCCAGGACCGCATAGCCGCCCATATCGATGCCCCATAATCCGAAATGCGCGGGATCGACGTCATCGCGCTGGGAGAGGGCTTGAACGGCGGCGCGCAACTCCGTGGTTTCCTTGTAGCCGAGGGTGGTGACGCCGGGTGTGGCGCCATGGCCGGCGAAGTCAAACAGAAAAACGTTGTACTGGTGCTCCTGCAAGGCGGAAGCGAGGGTGAGCACTTCGGTGCGCTGCGACATATAGCCGTGGCAGACGATGATCGTGGGAGCTCCGCGCAAACCGGGAAAGAACCAGCCGTCGCGGTCGGGCTCGCCCGGAATGGAAAAGGAAAATGTGGCTGGCTGACCCATCATGATGCCGAGATCGGCGGTAGAGGGATTTCGAGCGGGCCGCAGAATCTGGTAGAGGAGAAAACCGGAGACGGCGGTGATGGAAACCACGACAAACAGGATCAGCGCCAAAATCGCGGAAAAGAGCTTGGCGAGACGGGTGGTGGGATAGCGCAGCTCGGAGAGGATGGCCATCCATTAGGTGCGAGCGCTCAACGCGACACGCCTCGGCGAATTAAATGTTAGCACAGTTTTTTCGGGAGGCGCCGAAGACCCCGTTATACTTCGGACAATTGCAGCCGCTTGGGTTCCGGCGCGGCGGGACGATATACTAGAAAGCGGGGTGCAGTCAAAACACTTATGGAAATCGCCGACCTGCGGCAAGTGCACTCGCGAACCCTGGAAATTCTCTTCCAGGAGGAATCGCGGCACTGGCGCGATGAACTTTTCTGGGATTACCGGCCCTCGGTGGAGCTGATTCGCAAATTCATCGACGCGCGATCGCTGGGCGGGAACATGGCCCTGGTGGACGGCCAGCCGGCGGGCTACGGCTACTACGTGCTGGAAGAGCAGAAGGGATTGATCGGCGGACTTTTCGTTTCTTCGCGTTTCGAGCAGGCGCCGATCACGCAGCGTTTGCTCGATGAAATGTTCCAGTCGTTGCGAGCCACGCCGCGGCTGCGCCGCATCGAAGCCCAACTGATGCCCTTCGGCACGGAACTCGATCCGGTGTTTCTCTCGAAATACTTCGGGCTGCACCCGCGGCAGTTCATGCTGCTGCGGCTGGGGGAAACCAAATCGGGACGCAAGCCGCTCTCGAACGGATTGCGGCTGGAGCCATGGAGCGATCGGGCGTTTGACGCGGCGGCGCGACTGATTCAACTGGCGTACGCCGATCATGTGGATGGAGACATCAACGATCAATATCGAAGCGAAGCGGGCGGGATGAAATTTCTGCGGAATATCGTGCTGCTGCCGGGCTGCGGCCAGTTTCTGCCGGAAGCGTCGTTTCTGGTGCGGCCAGCCACTGAAGACCGCCCGGTGGGAATGTTGCTTACCTCGACGGTGGCGAGCGGGGTGGGACACACCACGCAGGTGTGCGTGATGCCCGGGTACCAGGGTCACGGAATCGGGCGGCAGATGATGGAAAAATCGATCGAGGCGCTGCAGAAGGGCGGCTTCGAGGCGCTGTCGCTGACGGTGACGAGCGCCAACACGCGGGCGGTGCAGCTCTACGAAAACCTGGGCTTTCGGACCATCAAGACGTTTGCCGCGGGTGTGTGGCAAGGATAGCAGCATTATTTTTTGGCTCGTTCCTTCAGCAAGCCCTTCAATTCGTCCATGAATTCCTTGACGTCCTTAAAATCGAGATAGACGGAAGCAAAGCGGACGTAGGCCACGTTGTCCAATTTTTTCAGCTTGTGCATAAGGTGGCCGCCGATTTCCGAAGTGGTGCGCTCGCGGTCGGGGGCCTCGCTGACGAAAGCTTCGGCTTCGTCGACGATGGACTCGAGCTTGGCGACCGGCACGGGGCGTTTTTCGCAGGCCTTGAGCAATCCCTGCAGAATTTTCTGGCGCTCGAATTTCTCGCGGCGTCCGTCTTTTTTGATGACCATGTAGGGGATTTCGTCGATGCGCTCGTAGGTGGTGAAGCGGCGCTCGCATTTCAAGCATTCGCGACGGCGACGAATCAGGTCGCCGGGTTTGGCCTCGCGAGAGTCGACGACCTTGTCATCGAGGTGAGAGCAGAAGGGGCATTTCACGAAGGGATCTCCCCTGGTTTGCGATTGCTCGCGGACCATTCAGCGGACTCAGCCGCGATTGCGGATTTTTCCTCGGCGACGGCCATGCGCTTGAGGTCGCCCATGGACCAGCCTTCGCGGAGCAGGAGCGGAACGCCCACCAGACAGGAGGAAGCGAAGGTGATCAGCCAGAGGGCGACGGCGACGGTGGCAGCGGTTTCCTGGACGACGCCGAAAATGAGAGCGAGAACAACGAAAGTGGCGACCTGCGCACCGCCTCCGACACCGGGAAATTGCACGGCGGAGCCGACCATGGTAAAGGCCAGCACGAGCAGAGCGCCGGCAAAGGTGAGGGCGGAAAGCTGGCCGCCGAAAGCGTGGGTGATCCAGAGATACGAGAGCACCACGCCAAGCCAGTGAATGGCGGAATATCCGACCAGAACGCCGAGGTCCGACCAGGTACGAATTCCTTGCAGCCCGTCGCTGAATCCTTCCAGGAGCGATGCGATCTTACTGCGCCAACCATGCTGCCAACTGGGATGCCGGAGCCTGCGGCCAAGCCATTCGCCGCCGTGATATCGAAAATAGACGAGAAAAATAATCATGGCGAACAGCAGGATCAGGAGGCCGACGCCCGCGGCGTGCGCTCGCGCGAGGGTGGGGGAGTTGTCCTGTACGGCGAAGCCGCTCTGGTGAAAAAGAATGAGTCCGGCAACGGCCATCACGGCGGTGGCAGCCATGTCGAAGACGCGCTCGAGAACATAAATTCCAAACATGCCGGGGATCGAAAGAGATTCTTTTCTGCCGATCAGGACGGGACGAATCGGCTCGCCGGCGCGGCCGAGAAGAAAGGTGCAAGCAAAACCCATGAGGGTGCAGGCGTACACCGGGCCGAAGCGGGTGGGGCCGAGCGAGCGGGAAAAGCGCATCCAGCGCAGCGCCCTGACGGCGTAGCACCCATAGATAAGGACCAGCGAGGCCAGCAAAAGCCAAGGATTGGCGTGGCGAAGAGAGGCCATCACGCGGGACCAATCGAAGGCGCCACCGTGCGGAGAACTCCGGAGCTTGTAGACGAGAAAGCCGAGAACAAGGATGGCGAGAAGGAGGAGCAAATAGCGGCGCGTGTGGTGAGCCATTGTTTTGGGAACGTAGCAGTTAGGCGAGGTGAAATCAAGATTGAGGGGGGAGTTCCGTTTGAGGAATGAGAAGGAAAGGGCGGAGG
>JBAVQT010000494.1:0-5859 GCA_049694295.1 Candidatus Acidiferrales bacterium | reverse complement strand
GGACCCGTAGGCCGCAATTCTCTCTTTGGACCCGGCCAGATCTACTCGGATCAGAGCATCGAGCGGAGGTTTCCGATCCCGATCGGCAAGCTCGAGCATCAGGCGCTCACATTTCGAACCGAGTTCTTCAATGCCTTTAATCATCCCAACCTCTTCACGCCGACGTATAACTTGATCAGTCCGATTTATGCACAGACTGCTCCGACGGTTAACGGTGGGCGCGTCATCAAATTCTGGCTAATTTACGACTTCTAGCTAGGACGCCTAAATACAGAAAAGCCCCAGTCAGCCGCTTTGGCTCCTGGGGCTTTTTTTTCGCTTCGGCGTGCCTGCCGGTCGCGTCTCTTCTCGCAGTTTTCATCTAGACTATCCCCTCCACCTGGCCCAAAATCTCTCCGCCGTAAGAATCACCAAGGACTCATCCCAATGAAGCCCGCGCATTTCGCTCTAGCTCTGCTCACCGTATTCCTCTGCGGCCTCTGCGCCGCCCAGTCCGCGCCTTCGGCCAAAAAGCATCTCCTCTTCGTCGGCGAAGAAAAGGGCTATCGCCACGAGTCCGTCTCTCACGCTGCGGCCACCATCGAGCGCCTCGGCACGCAAACCGGCCTCTGGGACACTGTCATCCGCACCGACACCGAAGCCTTGACCAAGAAAAAACTTGAATACAACGCCAAAAATCTGAATGACTTCGACGCCGTGATGTTCTTCACCGGCGGCGATCTCGAAATGGACGCCCAGCAAAAGGCCGATTTCCTCTCCTTCGTTCATGACGATGGCAAGGGCTTCATCGGCGTCCATAGCGCGGCCATCACCTTCACCAACTGGCCCGAGTATGGCGAAATGATCGGCGGCTACTACGACGAGCATCCCTGGGGCACTTTCGACGCTCCCATCATCGTCGAAGACCCCAATTTCCCCGGCATGTCACTCTGGCCGCGCTCCTTCATCCTGCACGACGAGATCTACCAGATGAAAAATTATTCGCGTGATGATCTTCGTGTCCTCATGCGCCTCGATCCCACCAAGCTCGATCTCGCGAATCCCAGAGTTCATCGCGCCGATCGTGATTTCGCCGTCACCTGGGCCAAGATGTACGGCAAGGGCCGCGTCTACTATTCCTCCCTCGGCCACGTCTCGGAAAATTGGGACGACCCCAGGCTCCAGGGCATGTACACCGAAGCAATCAAGTGGGTCACCGGCATCGTCAACGCCGATGTTACTCCGCGACCCGCACCTGCCGCCTCATCCAGTGACGCGGCGCACTGATGAAACGAGCCGCGATCACCAGAAGGGAATTCGCAAAGCTAGCCGCGTTCGGTGCGGCCACCGCGGCTGCGTTCCCGCCTCTCCGGGCCGCCGCGCGCCTCAACGTCGGCATCGGCACCTTCAGTTATCACAATCTCTCGATCGACGACATGATCGTCCAGCTCAACACCCTCCAAATTCACGAAATCGAAATGTCTCGCGGCGAGTTCATGCTCTTCAGCCGTCCAACCGACGATCTTTTCCGTTCCACGCGCTCGAAGCTCGACGTCGCCGGCATTCGTTGCGTCTCTTACTATGCCGCGAATTTTACCGACTCTCAGCAGATTGACAGCGCCATTCGTTTCGCAAATATTTTGGGCGCCACAAACATCACCGGCGACGCCCCCGCGCCCATTCTCGCCCAGCTCGATCGGCGCCTCTCTCGCGAGCGCCTCACCTTCGGTCTCCACAATCACTTCTTCAAGGAAAAATTCGCCTACGAAAGTCCGGAAGATGTCCTCAACGCGCTAGACCCTCTGTCGACCACCATGGGCGCCACCGCCGACACCGGACATTTCGCATCCTGCGGTTATGATCCCGCCGAATCTATTCGTAAACTCGCGCCGCGTCTCCGCCTCGTCCATCTGAAAGATGTCCAGGCAGCGGGTGGCGAAATCAACGTCCTACTCGGTCGGGGCATCGCCAGGATTCCCGCCGTCATGCAGGAATTGCATCGCCAGAATTTCGCAGGTCTCGTCGCCATAGAATACGAAAAGGAAGGCCCGGTAGATGACGACCTCCGGCAGGAAATCGCCTTCGCCCGATCCTTGGCGTAATCCTTTTGCAAGAAAAGTTCCAGTTCCGGGCGGAGTTGCCGTGGTTAAATGTAGGCCGAGTCTCGGGACCCGAGGCTTTGCCTCGCCAAAGCAACTTGCATCCCCTCAACGGAGAGACGATAAAAATGTGGAAGCCTCTATCTTTCCTTCTGGTCCTTCTGCTGACTCCATTCACGCTTCTTGCGCAAACCGCGCAGCCTGCTCCTAGCCCAGACCCGGTGTTGACCCCGCAATCTCCCCAATCCGCGCACCCCATCCTCCCCCTCGGCTCGCCCGCGCCCAATTTCTCCCTTCCCGGTGTTGACGGCAAGATTCACTCCCTCGCCGACTATTCCGCCAGCCCCGTTCTGGTCGTGGTCTTCCTCTGCAATCATTGTCCCATCGCGCAAATGTACGAATCCCGTGTCCAGCAACTGGCCGCCGATTATCGCGATCGCGGCGTAGCCGTGGTCGTCATCCAGCCCAACGATCCCAAAGCCATTCGCATTGACGAGCTCGACTCCTCCGACATCAGCGACAGCCTCGAGGAAATGAAAATCCGCGCCGCGTACAAGCATCTCACCTACCCGTACCTCTACGATGGCGATACCCAATCCGTCACTCGCGCTTACGGCCCTCAGGCCACCCCGCACGTTTTCATCTTCGATAAGCAACGCCTGCTTCGCTACCAGGGACGCTTCGACAATAGCTACCGCATCGAACAGGTCAAATCGCAGGACGCCCGCAACGCCATTGATGCCATCCTCGCCGGCAGGGAAGTGCCCGTCGCGCACACTGGCGTCTTCGGCTGCTCCACCAAGTGGCAGGAGAAAACTGCGTCCAGCATTGACACCATTCGTAAGCTCGACGCCCAGCCCGTCACCGTGGAAATGGCCGCGGCGCCCGACCTGAAAACTCTCCGCGCCAATCCCACC
The DNA here is from genome assembly GCA_049694295.1 of Candidatus Acidiferrales bacterium. Taxonomy (GTDB): domain Bacteria; phylum Acidobacteriota; class Terriglobia; order Acidiferrales; family UBA7541; genus Palsa-295. The sequence goes on along the minus strand of JBAVQT010000494.1, from coordinate 2,864 downwards.
GATCACATGGTCTTGGTCAGTTTCTGGGCCACCTGGTGCGGCTCCTGCATCCACGAATTTTCCGATCTCGAAGATACGTTCCGTATGTATAGCGATCGGGATTTCGAGCTCGTCACCGTCTCCACCAATATGCCCGACGAAAAAGACGACGTTCTCCGCATGCTCCGGCACATGCACGCCACCAGTCGCAATCTCCTCTTCGCATCCGACGACACCTCCGCGCTCCAATCCGCCTTCGACCCGCAGTGGCAGTCCGCCGTCCCGTACACCGTCCTCCTTGCTCCCGGCGGCAAAGTCCTCTACCAGACTCTCGGCTCGGTGGATATTCTCGCCCTGCGTCGCACCATCCTCGCCAATCTGCCCTCGGCCTACATCGGCTTCAACAAGTATTGGTCCGGCCAGTAGCACGATCACCATCTAAGGTCCGCCTGCACCAAAAATTTTGGTTTCCTACAGGCATCGCGTTATGGAGCCATCTTCCACCCAGCGCCATAATCACAGGCGATGCTAGCGGTCGCGCCCGTCTCGGACGGGGTGACTGCACACGGTAGCCCGAGCGGACCTTTGCAGTTTGACCGACTTGGAAGCCGCCCCGACCGCTGGCTAACTTTTTCTGGTAGTCCGCACTGGTCACGCGATTTCCAGCTTTATAACCCACAAGGAGACTTGGATGGAACCCAATCGCTTGAAGCATTTGTATGTTGAAGAATTGAAGGACATTTACAACGCCGAAAACCAGCTCGTAAAAGCGCTCCCCAAGATGGCTAAGGCGTCCACCTCAGACGATCTCCGAGAAGGCTTCGAGCATCATCTCGAGCAGACCAAAGAGCACGTTAACCGCCTCGAAAAGATCTTCGAAGCTCTCGGAGAATCTCCCAAAGGCAAAAAGTGCAAGGGCATGGAAGGGCTGGTCAGCGAAGGCGCCGAAATGATCAAGGAAATTTCCGAGCCCGATGAGCGCGATGCCGGCCTCATCTCCGCAGCCCAACGTGTCGAGCATTATGAAATCGCCGCTTACGGCTGCGTCGCCACCTACGCCAAGCTTCTCGGCGAGGATCAGGCCGTCGCACTTTTGCGGCAGACTCTCGACGAAGAAAAGCAGACCGACCAGAAACTCACGCAGCTGGCCAGTGAGATTAACCTGGAAGCTGAAGGTTCCGATCAGTCCGACGAGCCCAAAGCCTCCTCCGCCGAACAGAAAAGGTCCGTCGCGGCCAAAGCCAAAGCCGCCCGCGCCTAGCCTCCAACCGGATTCGGCGCATTTCAAGCACTACATGGAATGCGCCGAACTTCCCAAAACCTTAAAGTCCTCAATTCGCAGACTGTTCAAAATTGAACAGAATCGCCCCGGCCCCGTTCTCTATCATCGCTTTCCCGCAACGCGAAAGTGCGCCGGCGTACCAAGCGGCACTAGGAGCTGTTACGAACCTTCAGACATACCCGCAGTGGCAACGGCCCTACCAGGCTGCACTCATCGAGTGCGACTCGCGGAAACTCGTCCACCGAGTGGATGTGGCGGAACTGGCGATGCGTTCGCGTTTGCGGGAAATTCAAGCCGTCCCCGGCGAAACTCCAGAGTCCCAGGCCATTCGGGATGCTCTCGACGGCCTGCGCATTCTCAAGCTCCAGATCCAACAAATCAAAAGCTCTCAAAATCTAATCACTTCAGCGCGAGGCGAATATTGGGTCGCCGTTCCAGCCGACGCCATCGCCAGGAGAAACTGAATGAATGCCGCTCTCGTGCTTGGCGTCTCCCTGCTCGGTCTGGCCGTAATCCTGGGTGCCTACCAAGCCATCTCCTTCATAGCTGACAAAGAACCCCTGGATGTAGGCCCCGTCCAAACCTCCAAAGAGGGCCACGGCCCATAGGTCGTGGTGTATCGCGCCGGTCGCGCGGCGCGGCTTCGATCGGCATCCGCTTGTGAACCTGCTTTGGCACACGTCCATCGCTCTGGCCTTGAGCGCGATTGCTGAGGCTCATCCCCCAACTCGGGAGTATCGCCAGTGAAAGCTCTCGATTTCCCCTTGTGGCTGCGTGCGGCCCACTTCTTCAATTTCTTTCTGCTCTCGCTTCTCGTTCGCAGTGGCCTCGAAATCCTCAGCGCTCATCCCAGGCTTTACTGGAACGATCATTGCACCCCCGGCAGTGAATGGCTCAAGCTCACCCGGAAACAGCGGCCCCCCGATCGCCTCTGGACCGCCAGCGACGAGGAAACTTCGTTTCCGTCGTTGATCGCCTTGCCCGGCCATGAAAATCTCGGACTCGGCCGTCATTGGCACTTCCTCGTCGATTTCGCCTGGTTGCTCACCGGCTTGCTGTACATCCTCATGCTTTTCATCACGCCCGAGTGGCGCCGCCTCATCCCCACGTCCTGGCACATCCTCCCCCACGCTTGGCACGCCTTGCTCACCTACCTCAGCTTTCATCTCGTGGAAACGCCCGGCGCATACAACGCGCTCCAGCAGTTGAGCTACGCATCGGTGGTATTTCTTCTCGCTCCTTTCAGCATTGCCACCGGGATCGCCATGTCCCCAGCCATCGCGGCCCGTTTCCCGTGGTACATCAAAATCTTTCACGGCCGGCAGAGCGCGCGCAGCCTGCATTTCCTGGCTCTTTGTGCGTTCCTTGTATTTTTTGTGGGACACGTCACCATCGTGGCTCTCCACGGATTCCGCACCGAATTAGCCATGATCGTGTTGGGCCAGACGCATGATCCCCAGCTGACGCGCGCTCTGGCGATCTGGCTTAGCGGCTTCGCCGGTATTGTGATCATCCATGTTGTGGTGACCCTCTGTTCGCGTCGCCGGCCCCGCTTCGTCCAACACATCACCGCAGCCATCACCAACCCGCTCCGCACGCTCCT
>JBAVQT010000493.1:0-3779 GCA_049694295.1 Candidatus Acidiferrales bacterium | reverse complement strand
TATACGGACAGCCCGCCACCGAATACGTCGCGGAATTCATTGGGCAGACGAACGTGTTGCAAGCCGAGGTCCGCGACGGAATCGCGCAGGCCGGAGCAATCTTGTGGCGGACGTTTGGGCCGCCGGGGCGCTGCGTCTATTCGCTGCGGCCGGAGAACATCCGGCTGGTACCGGAAGCGCAGGCCAAATTCGAGCCAGATGTAGCTACCGCGCGTTTTCGCGGGCGCGTGGCAAATCAGACTTTCGGCGGAGCGATGGACATGCTCGAAATCGAGTGCGCGGGCGGCCAGCGTCTGCGCGCGCGGGTACCCAGCCCGGGCGAACTGAACGGCGAACGGGATTTCGAGTTTCTCGCGCATGACGCGATGCGCGTGCGCCAGACGGAGAAAGACTGAGGCATGTATTCGCGCGCGTACAAAGCGGTGGTAGCGATTCCGCCGCTGCTGTGGGTCGTCGTCTTTCTGCTGGTGCCTTACGCGATGCTTTTTTGTTATAGCTTCTGGCGAGTAGTGCCCCCCGGCGTGATCGTCCACCAATGGAATTTCGCGAATTACACGAAACTCTTTCAGGAACCGCTCTATTTTCAGGTGTTGCTGCGCTCGATGCGGATCGCGGCCACGGTGACGGCGCTGGCGCTGGCGCTGGGATATCCGGTGGCGTACTACGTGTCGTTTTACGCGGCGAAGCGGAAAGAGCTGCTCTACCAACTGGTGATCCTCCCGCTGTGGGCCAGCTATCTGGTTCGCGGCTACGCCTGGAAGACGATCCTGGGCGAAACGGGCGTGCTCAACGGCTTCCTGCAGTATCTGCACATCACCCGGCACCCGGTGCAATTTTTTCTCTATAGCCCGTTTGCGGTGATCCTGATGTTGACGCACATCTACACGCCGTTCGCGTTTCTTCCGATTTACGCGTCGCTCGAACATGTTCCTCGCAATCTGGTGGAGGCTTCGCACGATCTGGGCGCATCGCCGTGGAACACTTTCCGGCGCGTAATTCTCCCGCTTTCGATCCCCGGCGTGCTGGCCGGAGCGACATTCGCATTTGTTCTAACCCTGGGCGATTTTCTGGCGCCTCTGCTGGTGGGCGGGCCGAGCGGCGTGATGATCGCGAACATCGTGGCCAACCAGTTTGGCGCGGCGTACAACTGGCCGCTGGGCGCGGCGATTTCGCTGTGCATGCTGATCATGGTGGTGGGCGTGCTTTGGATGACCGAAAAAATCGAGCGCAGGTTTTCGTTTTCGTGAGCGGGGCGCCGAAGCGGACGAACTCGGTGCGCGCGAAGGCGCCGCTGCTGCAGGCCTACGCGACGCTGGTCTATGCGTTTCTGTATCTTCCGATCGTGGTGCTGATCGTGTACTCGTTCAATGGCGGCGGCGTGGGCGGATTCCCGCCGAGGAATTGGACCTTGGATTGGTACCGGCAACTTTTTGGCGACGCCGGATTGTGGGACTCGGTGCTCAATAGCCTGCTGGTGGCTGTCGCCGCGGTAGGCATCGCCCTGGGCCTGGGATTGCCGGCTGCCCTGGCGCTGGATCGCGCGGACTTTCCGGGAAAATCCGTTTTTCGGAGGCTGGTGTTGTTGCCGCTGATCGTGCCGGGAATTATCACGGGACTTTCGCTGCTGATGGTGTTTGTGGCCGCGGGAATGAAGTTGAGTTTGCTGACCATCACGCTGGGCCACGGCACTGCGCTTATTTCCGTCGGCACCACGGAAATATTCGCGGGATTGCAGAAGCTCGAGCGCGTCCAGGAAGAAGCGTCGCTCGATTTGGGCGCCAACCATTGGCGGACTTTCTGGCGGGTGACGCTGCCGAATTTGAAGGTTCCGCTGATCGCCGCGGGATTATTGATATTCACCCTTTCGCTGGATGAGATCGCGGTGAGTTTCTTTCTGATCGGCCGCAGCAACACGCTGCCGCTGGAAATCTGGGCGCGGCTGCGACAAGGAATGACGCCGGAAATCAACGCCATCTCGACGCTCATACTGCTGTTTTCCTTCGCGGCGATCGTGGTGTCGTACCGCTTGCGCACGCGCGGGGCGAGAACGGAACGGATCGACGCGGATTTGCTGACCGCGACGCTCGAAGGAGAAAAAGCATGAGCACATCGCGACGGGATTTTTTGCGATTCGTGGTGGCGGGCTCGGCCGCGGCGGGCTGCCCAGTGGATTTGAAACTGCTGGCAGCCGAAGGCGGCATGCACGGGCAAGCCAACACGGCAGCGAGCGCTCCAGCCGCCGAGGTGGATGGCGATCATTTCGATGTCTGCCACAAAGTGCGCGACGGCGGAACGTTTCCGAAACCCGCGCCCAGCAAGAAATGCGAAGTCGTGATTGTAGGTGGCGGCGTGAGCGGAATGAGCGCGGCGTATTTTTTGCGCGAGCGCGATTTTTTCCTGATCGAGAAGGAACCTCATTGGGGCGGCAATGCCTATCGCGAGGAGTATCAGGGGCAGGGATTCGCGACGGGATCGGCGTTCGATACCGAGGGATCGCACAGCGCACAACTGGCGCACGAACTCGGATTGACGCTGCTGCCGGTGAAATCGGCCGACCCGACCATCGCCAACGGCAAGTGGGTGTATGACACCTGGGGCGCCGGGCTCGACGAACTTCCCTATCCGGCCGCGGTGCGCGATAGTTTCAAGAAATTTCGCGCGGACATGCTGGCGATTGACTTCGAGAAAAATAAGGAAATGTACGACGCCAAAACGCTGGCTTCCATCACCGATGCCTACGCGCCCGAAATTCGACAATGGTGGGATGCATTCGGCCCTTCCAACTGGGGAGCGCGCGCGGAAGATACCTCGGCGTACGTGGGACTATCGGGTTTTGCCGAGATGACCACACTAGCCAACGACGATATCCGGGTGACGCTGCCCGGCGGAAACGGAGCGCTAGCTGCAGCACTCGCGAAATGGCTAACTGCGAAATATGCCGAGCGCATGGTGGCCGACGCGGCGGCGGTGTCAGTGGACCCCCAGAAAGACGGCGTGAACGTGACCTACGTGCAGGGCGGGCAGCCGCTGACCGTGGCTGCGAAATACGCCGTGATGGCCACGCCGAAATTTTTCACCGCGCGAATCGTCGCAGGGCTGCCCGGCGCGCAATCGGACGCCATGATGCAGTTTCGGATGTGCCCGTATCCGGTGATCAACATGATTTTCGACAGGCCTGTGTACAACAAGGCCTACGACACCTGGTGCCCGGGAAATACGTTCACGGATTTCATCGTGGCCGATTGGGTGTTGCAGCGGCAGCCGGGTTACCGGCAGAAAAATAATATTTTGTCGTTTTACACGCCGCTGCGCGAGGCGCAGCGCTCGCGAATGCTCGAGGTGGCCGGCTGCCGGACCATCGCAACGCACGCGCTCGCGGATTTTCAGAAACTGCTGCCTGAATTCAGGGACGCCGAGCCGGTCGAAATTCACTTTTACCGCCGAGGGCATCCGATGTTTCTGCCGGCGCCGGGACTTTACACGAAAGTCATTCCGCTAGCCCGTCAGCCAATGGAGCGGGTGTTTTTTGCGAACACCGATTCGGTGGGCCCGATGTCGGACATATCGAATGCCGTGCTGATCTCCAGCAAGGCCGCGGAGTGGGTCGGCAAGCGTGCCGCGGGCGCGTCAGCCGCCTCCGCAACGGCGGCGATTGCCCTGAACGATTGAGCGCGAAACCTACGACCACAAAAAAAGGGCATCCGGGGAGAGTCCGGATGCCCGATCAATTCTTCCGCCAGAGAGAATTGAGTGTGGCCACTGCTTTTACTTCGTACCCC
>JBAVQT010000492.1:0-2315 GCA_049694295.1 Candidatus Acidiferrales bacterium | reverse complement strand
GGGAAAACGAGCTTGAGAGGAAAAAAGACCATGATTCGATGGCTGATGCAAGTTGCGGTGACCATGCTGACGGCGGCGGCGCTGGTGACCACGCCGCTGTATGCTGCGCCGCAGCAGAGCCAGACGCAGGGAACGGAGACCGCGCCACCGGCGGCGGGCACCGCACCACTGGCGGCGAGAAACGTAACGCTGGGCCCGAATTATTCCGAGCCCAAGCCTTTCTTTCCCAACCTGCTCTCGCCCTATACCACCCGGCATCTGGACGAACCGATGCTGACGAACACCCCGCGCTTCGATCAACTGATCAAGGACGGCAAGCTGTACCTGAGTCTGGATGATGCGATTTCAATCGCGTTGGAAGACAACCTGGATATCAGCGTCCAGCGGTTTACTCCGTGGATAGCGGAGACACAATTGCTGAAGGCCAAAGCGGGCGGGATTCCGCAGACCGGCAACACGCAACAGGTGGTGCTGGGCGGCTCGCCGGCGGTTTCGTTCGATCCAATATTGACCGCGGGCATCCAGTGGGCGCGCGCGACGACTCCGGTGAATAACCCGTTCCTTTCGGGCGTGGGCACGTCGGCGCAAGTTCCGTTCGTGATCAATAATCAGGCGGAATACAACTTCGGGTACTCCCAGGGATTTCACACTGGCACGGATTTTTCGGTGACGTTTGACAACACCCGGAGCTCGACAAACTCGCCGGAAGTTCTGTTCAATCCCGCAGTGCAATCGACGATGACCATCACGCTTTCGCAGCCGCTGCTGAATGGCTTCGGAATTCTGCCCAACACGCGGTACATCCTGGAAGCGAAGAATTCGATCAAGTCGGCGACGGCGGTGTTTTCCAACCAGGTAATCGTGACCACCACGGCCGTGGCAACCGACTATTGGGAACTGGTGTACGCTCGCGAAAACGTGAAAGTGGCGGAAGCCGCAGTCGGCGTGGACCAGAAGCTCTACGACGACAATAAGAAACAGCTGCAGATCGGGACGATGGCGCCGCTCGATGTGCTGACCGCGGAGTCGCAACTGGCCTCGGACCAGCAGGTGCTGGTGCAGGCGCAGACCACGCAGCTCCAAGATGAGACCACGCTGCTCGTGGTCATTACTAAGGATCCGCTGGCTGGAAATCTAATGGGCATCGAGATCGTGCCCACCACGCCGATTTCGACGCCGGATACCGAAACCGTCTCGCTGCAGGACGCGGTGAAAGAAGCATGGTCCAAGCGGCCGGAACTCTTCGAAGCGCAGATGAGCCTGAAAAACGCGGATATCGAGGCCAAAGTTTCGAAAAATTCGCTACTTCCGTCGCTTACGGCGTTTGCGCAATATAGCGCCACCGGACTGAGCGGAACCAAAATCCTCGATACGCCGACGGGAACATTTGTGCCGGACACCACCACGCCGCTGGTGGATGCGAATGGAGTGCCGATCGTGCTGGGGGTGCAAGGCCCGGTCTACGCCGGCGTGTCAAATTTCGCGCAGACCACTCAGCCGGGCGGCCTCGGCGATACGTTGACGAATATGATCAACCAGACTTATCCCACCTACGCGTTTGGAGTGAATCTAACGCTGCCGATCCGCAACAGGTCGGCGCAGGCGGATAACGCGCGGGCGCTGCTGGACCAGAGGCAGCAGCAGGTGCAATACAGGCAGACGCAGAACCAGATCGTGCTGAACGTGCGTAACGCGCTGATCGCGCTGGTGCAGGATCGAGCGTCGGTAGCGGCAGCGGAAAAGGCGCGCACACTCGCGCAACAGACGCTGGACGACGAGCAAAAGAAATATCAGCTGGGCACTTCGACCAGCTACAACGTGGTCCTGCGTTCGCGCGACCTGACCGCCGCGGAAGGAACCGAACTGCGCGACCGCATCAACTTGATTGAGGCGGAACTGAACTTCAATCAGGCCATGGGACGAACGCTGGAGGTGAATCACATTTTGGTGTCCGATTCGCTGAAGACCAACGTGCATAGCGACCCGCAGATTCCGGGCGAGCCGAATTGGGACGCCAAGACTGGCCAGAAATAATCCAGGAGCGGTCCGCGGCGGATTTGAAATGCGAGGAGCCCTGCTCTGGCGAAAGCTGGAGCGGGGTTTTCTTTTTTTGGGAAAAAATCCTGCGCCGCCCCGATTGCCGCAACAGCGCCCGGTCGGTTCACTTGCCGGGCTTGCCGGGCAGGCATAGAATGGCGGGAGAGTCACGCGGGCGCAGGCTGACGCGCGGTGGATCCGCGACGAAGTACCCTGAAAATGACCCAAAAACTGAAATCGCAATCGGCGGAAACGGCTGCGACGGAGCGCAAACCCAC
>JBAVQT010000491.1:0-2381 GCA_049694295.1 Candidatus Acidiferrales bacterium | reverse complement strand
GAGCAGGCCCGCCGCGCCGCCGCAAAATTTCAGATCGAGCTCCACGCCTGCGCCGATCGTGTCCTGCGCAAGGCTTTCTCCCGCCGCGCGTCCTAGCCGCTAGCTGGCGAGCTTCGCTTTCGAATCCTCGCCCCGGTCCACCGTCGCCACGCCCGACCAACTGTATCCCCGGTGCCAGCGCAACGCAGCGTCGCGCATCCCCGATCCAAACCACGCCCGCACTTCTTCCTGCCGCAGGTAAAAAGCCACCGGCGTCACCATCTGGTCGAAGACATTCGCGTGAATCTCGTCAAACGGATAGTGATGCATCGCCGCGAAATAATCGCCGTAGGGCAGCCGAGCCGGGCCTTTGCCATCGGCTCGCGGCCGGTAAAATATTTTAATCACGCTCCACAGCGCCAGCGACGGCGGCACGCAAGCTGCCCGCAGCAATCCCGCCGGAAGTTTCGACGTGACCGCCGTTCGCAGCGGATTCACGAACCGCGTGATCCACTCATTCCCCTCATAACCGTAGACCCAAAACGCCACGCGCCCGCCGTCCCTCACGCGCGAAGCCAGGCTCGCAAATCCTGCCGCGGGATCGGGCAGGTGGTGAAGCACGCCCACCGAGAACGCCAGATCGAACACCGCTTGCACCGGTGGCCGCAGCAAATCGCCTATCACCACGTGCGCATTCGGCAAATGCCGCGTGTGCGCGAAGGCCACGAAAGCGCTCTCGCCCAGGTCGAGCGAAACCACGGCTTTCGCGCCGTGCGCAGCCACGATCGCGGTGTGCCGCCCCTTGCCGCAGCCTCCTTCGAAGACGGTGCGTCCCGCAAAATCCGCCGGCCCCACCGGCGCGAGCCAATCGAAAAATTCACGGTCGTAGTAGCCGCGCAGATCGCTCCAGCGCGTCCACTCTTCCGCGAACCGCGCGGCCGTCTTGCTCTTTACGCTCTCCACATTGCCCGGCAGCAGCACCGGCACGCCGTTGCGAATCGGAAAGCGCGAACCGCATCGCGCGCAAAGCAATTCGCCGGTCATCACGTGCCCGGCATCCTCGGAAATATTCTCCGCGCCGATCGATAGTTCGCTTGTGCAGTTGGGACAGCAAAGGAATGGCAGGGCCGTGGGTCGCATGCAACCCTCCCATGCTGCTTCGAGCGGCTTGACGCTCTGGAAGTAAATCCCAGGGGTCAGACCTTGCCGCTTGCAACTTTCTTCTTGCCTAGCGTCCGGCGCCTGCCGTGCGCGGAGGTTCGTTGCGTCCGCTCACGCCGCTGCGCCGCGAACGAATCTCTCGTACCGTGTAGACCGGTTTGTTTTGCGTCTCGTAATACGTGCGCGCCAGCAGCTCGCCGATCAGCCCGATGGCGATGAATTGAATGCCGCCCATCACCAGCGCCATGCCCAGCAGCATCAGCGGGCCGTGGTTCGCGAGCAATCCTTCATTGAGCAGCGCCTTTCGCGCGAACACCCACAGCCCAATGCCCGCGCCACCGCTCAGGCACAGCAATCCCACCGCGCCGAAAAATTGCAGCGGCTTGGTCGAGTAGTCCAGCAGAAATTTCACGCTCATCAGGTCCAGCAGCACCCGAATGGTCCGCGAAATTCCGTAATTCGATTTTCCGCTCACCCGCGCAATATTGGTGATCGGCACTTCGCTGATCGAGGCGCCTGACCAGGCGGCCAGCGCCGGAATGAATCGGTGCAGCTCGCCGTACAGATGGATCTCGGAAAGTATTTCGCGGCGATAAGCTTTGAACGTCGTGCCGAAATCGTGCAGGTCCACGCGCGAAAGTTTCGCCATGATGTGGTTGGCCACCCGGCTCGGAAATTGCCGCATCAGCCAGTGATCGCTGCGCTGCACGCGCCAGCCGCTCACGATGTCGTAGCCTTCCTGCATCTTTTCGATGAACTTCGGAATTTCGGCGGGGTCGTGCTGCAGGTCGCCGTCCATCGAGATGATTATTTCGCCCAGCGAGTGATCGAAGCCGGCCTTCAGCGCCGCCGTCTGCCCGAAATTGCGCCGCAGCCGCACCACCGTCACGCGCCGGTCGGTCTCCGCGATTTCCGAAAGCACCCGGAATGTGCTGTCCTTGCTGCCGTCGTCCACGAACACCATCTCGTACGGCTCGTTCACCGCGTCCATCACTTCCGTGATCCGCACGTACAGCGGCGGCACGTTCTCCTGCTCGTTGAAGAACGGCACCACGATCGAATAAGCGGGATTTTCTTCGGATTTCATCAGCTCGCCCAATTGCCGAGTATACCAGTTGCCCCCGAGTGAAAGCGACAGCCCCGCTTGTCGGGTGACGCTCTAAATCCGCGCCGCGCCGGCCTCGCCGCTTTCAATTTTCTTCTCGATCACTTTAATCGCGCGACGCGGCCGTCTCTCCTGG
>JBAVQT010000490.1:0-11696 GCA_049694295.1 Candidatus Acidiferrales bacterium | reverse complement strand
CGGCCGGCCCAGATCGAAAAGACCGTTCATCGCGGCGCGGACCGTGCGGCCGGTATACAGCACATCGTCAATCAGCACCAGGTCGCGATCGTCCACCGGAAATTCAATTTCGGTGGATTGCACCACCGGCTGATGCGCCACTGTCGAGAGATCGTCGCGGTAGAGCGTGATGTCCAGCGTGCCGACGGGAATCGTGGCGCCCGAAAAAGTCTGAATGATTTTCGCCAGGCGATCCGAGAGCGGCACGCCGCGCCGCCGAACTCCGATCAATGCCAGATCTCTGGTGCCCCCGGATTTCTCGACAATTTCGTGAGCCAGCCGCTGAAGAGTGCGGCCGATTTCTTCGGAGGAAAGCAGTTGGCGTTTTTCGACGACGCGCATCGGGCGCCAATGCTAGCACAGTCAGCCGCGCATTCGCAGCCGTGGAATCCGCTCCATTCGGCCGCGTAAGCGGGAACGGTTCTATGGCCTGCTCCGGGGTTTCGTGGCGCCAGGTCTCGTGGCCCTCTGATTTTCTTGACCTCAGTGCTAGACTATCGCCCAGTGACTTCTTCCCAGCCGGTGCGTAGCGCCGAACGGCCCGCGGAAGTTGACCTCCGAGTCAGCGTAGGCTCTCTCTCTTTTCAAAACCCCATCATTGCCGCCAGCGGCACGTTTGGTTACGGCGTCGAGTTTGCCGAGATCGTGGACCTCAATCGCCTGGGCGGAATTGTGGTCAAGGGTCTCTCAGCGCAGCCCATGGCCGGAGCTCCCGCGCCCCGCATGTGCGACACCGCGAGCGGCATGATCAACGCCATCGGCCTCCAGAACATCGGCGTGCGCGCCTTTGTGGCCGAGAAGCTCCCCGCCCTTCGCCGGTATTCGACCCAGGTCATTGCCAACGTCTTCGGTCACTCGATCGCCGACTACGTCGAGGTCATCCAGGTCTTGGAGTCCGCCGAGGGCCTCGCGGCGTATGAACTGAACATCTCCTGCCCCAATGTCGAGAAGGGGGGCATCGAGTATAGTACCGACCCCCTCCTCACAGCCGCCGTCGTAGCTGCCGCCCGCCGCGCGGCGAGGCGCCCACTGTGGGTCAAGCTGTCCCCCAACGTTAATACCATTGGGCTTATCGCGAAGGCAGCGGAAGCGGAGGGTGCCGACGCCTTGGTGGTCGCCAACACCTACCCTGCACTGTGCATAGATGCCCACAATCGTCGGTCCCGCCTCGGTAGTACGACGGGAGGGTTGTCCGGGGCGGCAGTAAAACCTATAACCATGAGGCTGGTTTACGACACCTGCCGCCAAGCCAAGGTACCCGTCGTCGGGGTGGGCGGCATTGAAAAGCCGACAGATGTTGCCGAGTACCTGATTGCTGGTGCCTCGGCGGTCCAGGTGGGCACGGCCAACTTTGTTGACCCCCGAGCTTCAGAAGCGCTCGTAGGTCAGGTGCAAAAGTGGTGCAGGGAAGAAAGTGTATTTGAAATCAGCAGCTTACGAGGCTCTCTACAGGTTTAAAGGCATTGTAGAGCTGCCCTCGGAAAGGCTAAAATTATGCTGGTTCAAATGAGGCTGGTGAAAATGAAAGCAAAGATCTTTGTGGTTCTCGAAACCGTGTTCTTAGGAATGGGTATGCTCGTCCTGACCCCATCAATCAATCCAACTACGGTCGGGAAACTGGGCAACCCTCCTCAAACAGGCTCCTCCGCAGAGTATTCGATCCCAAACCCACAATTCGAGTCCAGCCACCCCACTCAGCCCAAGCCGCTGGCAGTTTGGGAGTGCACTACTAGCTGGTACGGCGAGCCCTTTAACGGCCAGCCGACCGCAACCGGCGAAATTTACGACATGTACGGGGAAACTGCCGCCCACTCGACGCTCCCGCTGGGTTCCATCGTCCGAGTGGTGAATACGCGAAATCACCGCAGCACTGTAGTCCGCATCAATGACCGTGGGCCTTATGTAGAGGGTCGGGAACTCGACGTTTCGTATGAAGTGGCCCGCCAACTTGGATTTGACCAGAGCGGCCTTGCTAAGGTTCGGCTGGAACTCCTTGAGGTGCCCTCACGCCCCGCCTCGGAACATCGCAACTAATCGTAGCACTCGACACAGACCGTCTCGGGCTGGCGAGTGATTTGGCGCGCCAGCTTCAGGGCGCGGCCGGAATGTTCAAGGTCGGCGGCCAGCTTTTCACATCGGAGGGTCCGCGAGCGGTTGAAAAACTCGCGAGGCAAGGTTTTGGAATTTTCCTCGATTTGAAATTTCACGACATCCCTAACACCGTGGCTCACAGTGTTGCGGCTGCGGCCAAACTGCCAGGCGTTCGGCTGATGACCCTGCACGCTTCGGGCGGTGGCGCAATGATGCGCGCGGCGCGCGAGGCCGTGGGTGAGGCGAGAAAACGCCCCGCGTTGTTAGGAGTGACGATTTTAACCAGCCTCGATGCCGCAGCGCTCCGAGAGATTGGAATCTCGGGAACACCTGGATCGCGCGCCGTTGCGCTGGCGCGGCTAGCGAAACAATCGGGACTGGATGGAGTGGTCGCATCGGCGCACGAAATAAAAGCGATTCGTCGAATTTGCGGCCGCGATTTTCTGATTGTGGTTCCGGGCATCCGGCCAATTTCTGCTGCGACGAACGACCAATCACGAGTGGCAACTCCTGGGGATGCGATTCGCGCAGGCGCGAGCTACTTGGTGGTGGGGCGGCCGATCACCGGCGCCGCGAATCCGCGCCATGCCGCGCTCGAGATCTGCCATGAAATCGCAGCCGAGCGGCGCCGCGTTTGACCGGCTTTGCTTGCTTTCGCTAGCATGGCCGTCGGCACCCTCCTATCTGCGATGAGAGAAACCAAACACATCACTATCGGCACGGCCGGACACATCGACCACGGAAAATCTTCACTGGTCGAAGCACTCACCGGGACGCATCCCGACCGGCTGGAAGAAGAAAAGCGGCGCGGGATCACCATCGATCTCGGTTTCGCATTTCTCGATTTGCCCGACGCACGCCTGGGATTTGTTGACGTGCCTGGACACGAGCGGTTTGTGCGGAATATGCTAGCGGGCGCGGGTGGAATCGATCTGGCGCTGCTGGTGGTAGCGGCGGACGAATCCATCAAGCCTCAGACTCGCGAGCATTTCGACATCTGCCAACTGCTGGGGATTTCTGGTGGATTGGTCGCGATCACGAAGGCCGATCTGGTTGACCCGAGTACGATTGGACTCGTAAGGCTCGAGATCGAGGAGTTCGTGCAGGGATCATTTCTGGACGGCGCGCCGATCGTGCCGGTTAGCGCGCAATCGGGTGTGGGGTTGGGAGAATTGAAACTAGCGCTGGGCGAATGTGCGCGCCGCGCGCCCTCTCGCGATGCCAAGCAATACGTGCGTCTGCCCATCGATCGCGCGTTTACGATCAAGGGATTTGGAGCAGTAGCTACCGGCACGCTGGTTTCAGGTTCGCTACGCGCCGAAGACGAAGTCGAGCTTTTCCCATCGCGAAGACGGCTGCGGGTGCGCGGGCTGCAGTCCGGCTGGCAGGCGGCGACGCGGGCTATCGCCGGGCAGCGCACCGCCGTGAATCTCTCCGGGATCGAACATAAGGAAATTGCGCGAGGGATGACTCTTGCGACGCCGGAGGTTTTCGAGACGACGCAGCGTGCAGATGTGCGGTTAGCGCTGTTGCGCTCGGCGCGCGGATTAAAAAATCGGGCGCGTGTGCATTTTCATCAGGGGACTGCGGAAACGATTGCCGAAGTGATTTTGTTGCGCGCAAAGGGCTCCGCCGCGCGGGGACTGGCAGCGGGCGAGTCAGACTACGCGCAATTACGTTTTCGTGAGCCGATGCTGCTCCTGCCAGGCGACCGTTTCATCATCCGGCAGCTTTCGCCGGTGATTACGATCGGTGGTGGCGTGGTGCTGGATTCGCTGGCGCTGCTGCATCGCGCGGACGATGCTACGGTTGAGCCGTGGCTTGCGACGATCGAATGCGGAGCTTCCAACAATATACTGGCCGCGCTGATAGACGTTTCGCGCGGCGGAATGTCGCTGGCTGAAATTCGCACGCGCACGGCGTGGAGCGAAGAGAAAATCCGTGATGCGACGAAGTGGCTCGTCGCTTCGAACCAAATTCGGATTGTTGGTGAGAATCCGCTGGTGCTGGCTTCGGTTACAGCGCTCGAAGAGGTTGAAGCGAGTGTGAGAAAAATCATCGAAGATTTTCAAGGTGCGAATCCGCTTCTGCCGGGCGCATCGAAGCAGGATCTGCGGTCGCGTGTGAGTGCGGCTCGAGGCGAGGTGTTTGATGTCGCGCTTGAAGATCTCGCGAAGTCCGGCGTCGTGGTGATTTCGGGCGATATGGTGCGGCTGGCCGGGCGCGAGATCGGGCTGTCGCCGGAAGAGATGGCGACCAAACAACTCATCGAACGGGAATTCGAGAGCGCGGACCTAACCGTGCCGAGCTTCGCCATGGTGCTAGGGAAACTGCCGGTGGAAGCGGCCCGCGCCAGAAAGATTCTGCAGATACTGCTTCGGGAGAAGACTCTGGTGAAGGTGACGGAAGAATTGGTGTTTCATCGCGGGGCGATCGAGGGGCTGCGGAAACGAATTGCTGGCTATAAGCTGGTACGAGGCGAACGTATTGCAGTGGCTGCCTTTAAGGAATTGACGGGCGTTAGCCGAAAGTACGCTATTCCGCTGCTGGAGTACCTTGACCGGGAGCGGGTGACGCGCCGAGTCGGTGACGAGCGTGTTATACTCTAGATCGGTAGTATGGTGGCAACATCCGAATGGGAGTAGAGTGCGTACCATAGGAAGCGGGCGGAACGACGGCTTTGGTTTTAGCCGTGAGGGGAAGAGCCATGGAAGCATTTTCTCCGTTTCATCTACTGATTATTTTGGCGGTCATCGTGCTGCTCTTCGGCGGCAGAAAAATTCCCGAGGTCATGAAGGGGCTGGGCGAGGGGATTCGCAGTTTTAAGGAAGGCATGCGCGGAGATACGGCACCGCCTCCGGCACAGCCGAGTGTGCCGCCGCCGAACACGCCTACCTCGACGCCAACCGAAGAGAAGAAGTAGAACTGCGGCGAGTCGCGATCGAGATTTCAGAGCGTGATTTGAGGACCGATTGAACGGGCGGCGGCCACCGGGCCGCCGTTTTTATTTTACCCGCACTTCTCGGTCTGACAGCGCGACTCCTCATAGCGCGAGGTCGGTCCACCCGAAGGTCTGCAGAATGGTCCACACCTGCGAAAGAGGCAGTCCCATCACATTGAAGTAGCATCCCTCGATTTTTCGCACAAATCTTCCTCCAACACCTTGAATACCATAAGCGCCGGCTTTGTCAAACGGCTCGCCGCTCGCGATGTAGCTTTCGATCGTTTCGTCCGAAAGCGGCAGAAAGGTGACGCGCGTAGTTGCAACGTGATGCGCTTCGGGGCCTTCAGGAACGCTGAGGATGGAAATTCCAGTCAGTACCTCGTGCGTTTTGCCGTTCAGCATGCGCAACATGCGCCTCGCATCATCGGTGCCGGAGGGTTTGCCGAGGAGTTGGCCCTCGACGACTACCACCGTGTCTGCGCCGAGAACAAATTTAGTTTCGTCGAAGGTCAGTTCATCTTGAGCTACGGCACGAGCCTTGGCGAGCGCGAGCCGCCGGACATAATCTTCAGAAGATTCGTGCGCGAGGAGCGATTCGTCCACGCGCGAGGCGCGCGATTCGAACGCGAAGCCGGCGTTGCGCAAGATTTCGGCGCGCCGCGGCGAACTGGACGCAAGGATGAGTTTCATTTCGAACGGTCCCTCTCCGCTTCGTTCGTGAAGATGACGGCCCTTCGCGCGGCTGTGTGACGACGTCCCTCGTGATGTCACTAAATGACGACCGATTCCTGGTATTCGCCGAAAGCGCGGCGCAATGCATCGGAGATTTCGCCGATCGTGGAAAAAGCTTCCACGGCCGCGAGAATCGCGGGCATCAGATTCTCGCTTCCGCGTGCGCGCCGTTCGACTTCGGCAAGGGCGGCCGACGCTTTTGCGACATCGCGGTGGGCGCGTAGAGCATGGAGCCGCGCGATCTGAGTGCGCTCAATTTCAGGGTCGATTTGCAGCGTCGGAATGGGACGCTCTTCTTCAGTCTGAAAACGGTTGACGCCGACGACCACTTGCCGCCGGCTGTCCACAGCCTGCTGGTACTCGTAGGCAGCTTTCTGAATTTCTTGCTGCACGAATCCCGTTTCAATCGCGCGCAGCATTCCGCCCGAAGCGTCTATGCGAGAGATGTATTCGTGCGCGCCAGCTTCGATTTCGTCGGTCAGCTTTTCGATGACGTAAGAGCCCGCGACGGGATCGGCAGTGTTTGCGACACCGGTCTCCTGAGCCAGAATCTGCTGGCTCCGCAGCGCAAGCAGGGCAGATTGCTCGGTCGGCAGAGCCAGAGCCTCATCAAGGCCGTTGGCATGGAGAGACTGGCAGCCGCCCAGAACAGCGGCGAGGCACTGGATGGCGACGCGGACCAGATTATTTTCAGGTTGCTGCGCGGTGAGCGATGAACCGGCCGTTTGCGCGTGGAAACGCAGCATGCAAGAGCGAGGATCGCGCGCGCCGAATCGCGCACGCATGGTTTGCGCCCACAGGCGGCGAGCGGCGCGGAATTTTGCGATCTGCATAAGCAGCTCGTTGTGCGAGTTGAAGAAAAACGAAAGTTGCGGCGCGAATTCGTCCACGGCTAGCCCGGCGGAAATGGCCGCTTCGACATAGGCGATTCCATTCGCCAGCGTGAAAGCGACTTCCTGAACGTCGGTCGACCCGGCTTCGCGAATGTGATAACCAGAAATGGAGATCGCATTCCAATGGGGAATTTCGGCGCGGCACCAGGCGAAAATATCGGTGACGATGCGCATGGCCGGGCGCAATGGATAGATGTAAGTGCCGCGCGCGATATATTCCTTCAGGATGTCATTTTGCACGGTGCCGGAAAGGCGCTGCAGAGTGGCGCCCTGCTGCCTCGCGACCGCGACGTAGAGTGCGAGGAGAATCGCGGCGGTTGAATTGATGGTCATCGAAGTGGAGACACGCTCGAGAGGAATGGAATCAAACAGAGTTTGCATATCTTCGAGCGAGTCTATGGCTACGCCAACCTTGCCGACTTCTCCCTGAGCCAGAGCGTGGTCGGAGTCCAGCCCGATCTGAGTGGGCAGATCGAATGCGACGGAAAGTCCTGTCTGGCCCTGCGAGAGCAGATAGCGGTAGCGACGATTGGATTCGGCGGCGGAGCCGAAGCCGGCATATTGCCGCATGGTCCAGAGGCGGCCGCGATACATGGTGGGATAGACGCCGCGTGTGAACGGGAATTGTCCCGGGTAACCCAGATCGCGCTCAGGGTCGCAGCCTGACAAATCGTCTGGCGTTGCGACAACGGGCATCGGCAAGCCGGAAGTGGATGCGGCGCGCGGTTTGGAGCGATCGGTTTGTGTGGAATCTTTTTCCGGCATGGCGATTTTCAGCGAATCCGGCGGGCGCGCCGGAAAGATTCGAACGCAAAGGCGCACATAAGCAGGGCGTAAATAATCGCGAAGCCCATGATCCAGAGAGTCGAATGAGTCTTCCATTGCCGCCACGCGCCGACGGCGCCGTAAGCCGCGAAGAGAATAAAGAGCGCTCCGGTGGTCTCATGGAATAGCTGGCGTCCGATGCGCCAACAGGCGCGCAGCGTGGCGCGCGCTGAATTCCAGAGAACCGGAAAGAGGTTCGCGGGCATTCCGAGATTCTAATACATTCGGGCGCCACGCGCGTGCCTGGTCGGTGCCTGCGAGCAGGTGTTTACGGAGACAGCACGGCGGAAACGGAGCTTGTTTCACGCTTGCTCACGGGCCTAGAATTGAGGTAGGAAAGGCTCTCGATAGGGAGGTGTGCCGTTGCAACTCGACGATAAGATGAAGCAATTGCTTCGCGAGCTGGGGCACGCTATCAACGATACGGTGTCGGACTCAGAGCGCATCGCGGAAGCGATATCCGGAGTGCGGGCTGCGGGCTTCGACATCGTGCTGAAGCTGGATGCGACCATCGGACTGGCGCGCCGGCTCTCGCAGGATGCGAAGCTGACCACGCAGGACCGGCGTTTTCTGGAATCCTTGCACATTCGTGTGGATGAAGAGCTTCTGGAAGAAGAAATGATCGAGCCGCAGGTGGAGATCACGCAGCAGGACATTAAATTCCTCAAATCTCTAAAAATTTCTTTTGATGAAAAACTCTAAAATTATCGTTGCGTTTTTTGCCGTCGCCGCGGCCACTGTAATGCTTGCGCCGGAGATGCGCGCGCAATCGGTGGACACGACTGTGCCCATGGTGGTGAAGCAAAATCGTCCGAGGCCGGTGTGGATGAAGGCGCGAGTAGTGCGTGCCGACGGGGCCACCATCGTGGTCCGTAACCCGGAGAACGAGCGGGAAATTCATACGTTTACATACTCCGGAAAATCGCTGGCGAAAATTCAGCAGGTTTTAGCGGACGGCGGCTATCAGGTGGGCGATCGCGTGAAAATTCTCTACCAGCCCGGCGACACGGTAGCGCTCGATCTGCGCGGGAAGCCCTCAAAAGCGCTCTAGTTCGATTTCGCTGTTTCCTCCGACGCTACCCTCGACCTAAGATTTTTTAATTCATCCGTCTGCCGTAGCCACGGTTTTTTTGGTCCTCCGGTGCACGAACACTAGTCAGACAATTTGAGCGCGACGCCGCGGCAGGCGAATGCTGCTCCGCGAACGCTAATTCACGCCTGAAATGGAAAGGTCATAGAGCATGTCCGGGCGCGCATCGCCGCGATAGTCAAGGACATGCAGGTAAAAGGTCATTGGAGCGCCAGCAGTTGGGATTTGCAAATAGAGTTGGGAATCAGTGCTGCCAGGCTGGCTCCCCACGTTCGGAATATCGTCGTTCATGCAGGGCTGGTCGAAGGGACCGGCAGCCGCGCTGGCATCGCTGCAGATGTTCAGCTGATTTCCATTAACATCCACGACTTCGATCACGGAATTAAGCGGGCTCGAGACGAAATTGGGAGTGAGCAGCGGCCCCCGTGCAGCATAGATCTGCAGATTCACCAACTGGCCTGGCTGGGCGGAAAGCTGGAAGTAGTCGTTGTCAGGATTGATTGCCACCGCAGTGGGCGGATCGACGAGTGGACTGATAGAAGCGCGATAGACGCCGCTCGAAAGCGGCACGGCGGTGGCAGGAGAATCGTTGCGGCCGATGACGCCGGATTTTACGTGGATATGAAGATTTTGAGAGGTGGTATTGCCGGTGGTTGCGTCCTGAAATTGCAGGGTGAAGGGATAGGAGCCGGCCGTGGTTGGTGTTCCGGATATTTCGTTGTCGGAGAGAACGAGACCGGGAGGCAGAGATCCCGAGGTGATGGTGAAAGTGCCGCTATAGCCGGAAGCGGGGGCAGGCATCACTGCGTACGTGGAACCGACGTAAGTCCCGGGAAGAGATGTGGTGGCGACAGCGAACGGAAGATCGTTGATCACCCAGGAAAACTGGGGGGTGAGCATTTGCGGCGAAGTCGCCGAGTCCTGAACGTCAATCAATATGGATTGCGTGCCGCTGATTTGAGGATCGCCGCTAAGCACGCCGGTAGAGCTAAGAGAAACGCCCGGGGGTAAACCACCGGGAGCCGACCAAATGTAAGGCGGAACTCCTCCCGTGGCTTGAAGTGTCTGCGAGAAAGCGGAATCGAGAGTGGCGCTGGTGAGGGACTGAGTGGTGACGACCAGGAGCGGGTAGACGGCAACCTGATAGGGCTCCGTTGCGGTGCGATTATCGGAGTCCGTGGCTTCGATCGTGAAGTTGAAAGTCGCGACGCTGCTGGGCGTTCCGCTTAGATCACCGGCTGAGGAAAGAGTAAGACCCGTCGGCAGAGTTCCACTCGAAGGTGAGAGGCTCCAGGTGACGGCGCCGACAGCGTTGGCGGTAGCCAAGGTTTCATTGTAGATTTTTCCAGCAACTCCGCTAGGCAGCGAAACGGTTGTGATGGAGAGCGGCAGCGGCGGAGGAGGATTCGTGGCGCCGCCTCCTCCGCCGCAGGCAGAGAGCAGAGTCAGTAGTGCAAGGGCGCCGATAGCCAAGAGTCGCGGACGAAATGCTGCGATGTGGCGGGTCACGATCAAGCCTCGCGGAGCCGCCGCACGCGATCATCTTCCCAAATTGCCCGACAAGCCGGTGGAATCAAGCGAGCGTTCTCAAAGGCGTCAAATCGCGAAGGCGTCTGTAGAAGAGTGAGATCGAGGGTCGAAGTCTGGCCCGGCATCACGTTGACCGCGGTGGGCGCCGGCACCGATCCAGGCATGGGGATCGGCGGATTGAGCGGATTCAAGCCATTCGCACCAGAGAAAGCGGGATTCACGGATTCGACGCTGACCGTGAAATTGACGGACGCGCTGCCGGAAGGAATGGGGATCGGAATTGTGTAGGTGCCGATCATCCTGGGATCGCGCGAGCCGAACGTACTGCCGCCGGAGTTGCAATCGGCGCCATTCGGAACCGGACACGTGACACTTTGTCCGGGATTGCCGGTGAAGAAGGCTCCGGAAACGGCGGACGCGGCGGAGGTGAGCGATTCGTTTTGCGGGGTCGCGGGATCATCAACTTCGCGAGCGATCACGTTGACGCCCTGCGCGGGTGTAACGCCATCCGAAAAATAAACGTGGCCGCTGATGTATCCGTAAGCGGTGCTCGTCGCTGTCTTGCCTTGCGGAGCGGGCGCCACAATCGGATAGAAATAGGAAATCCAAGCCATGTCGTCAGGAGCGAGAGCGGGGAGCCCGATCGAGAGACGCGCTTGACACTGCAGTACGGGGAACATCAGAGGCAGGCCGGCGACCTCATCCGAGTTGCAGTCTCCCTGTGGCTCATTGAGGACGTCCACGTTAATCTGAGAATGATCCAGGCCGGAGAAATGTCCGAACTCATGGGTGAAACTCTGATTGAAGAGAGCGAGGCTGAGCTGAGGAGCGCTAACGCCGTCGAGAAACTTTCCATTGAGCATGACTTCGGCGGCCAGGATGTGCCCGCCGCTGGTGTCGAGATCGCAAAGAGAGGTAAAGCCGATGACGCTGGAGTCGCCCGTGAGAGCGAGAGTGATGCTGCCGTCGGCGTCGAAAATGATGGGCGATTGCTGGCCGTTCTCGCACGAGGTCGTGACGGTATTGAAGTCGGCGACGGTTTTTACGTCGCCACTGGGAACACCTTGAATCGGCCCTGCATTGTTGTAAGCGATAGACGAAGTGGCCACGCTCTGCCAGGCGCCGAACATCTGCTGCACCAGCGATTTGCCCTGAGCGTTGGACATCACCACGGCACCGGAAGGAGTGACGGAGAGCGGACCGGTATCCAGGGTGTATTGAACAGCATTGCCCGGCAGCGAAGCGAGATTCCAGAGATACGCCTGGCCGGGCAGTGCCGCAGCGGGGCCGGTGACTTCGTAGGGACCGCCGGCGCGCGCGTAAGGTTCGGTGAGAGAAAATCCGACAGCCAGCGCAGCGAGTAACAAGAACACAAGCGTCGCGCAGCGATAGCGAAATTTTTTCTGCGCGCGCATTCAGTCTTGCTCCGCGAAATTTCGGATCAATGCCTCGAGGTCGTCCAGCTTGAGCGGTCCCGCTGGCGGCGCAGCAAGAATTCTGGCGAGTCGCGGCGAAACCGTGGCGGGTCTCGCGCTGGCCGAGCCAGCGACTC
>JBAVQT010000489.1:0-2990 GCA_049694295.1 Candidatus Acidiferrales bacterium | reverse complement strand
TGGCCCACAGCCGGCTCATCATCGACGGGTCTTTTTCCGCCTCCGCGATCAGCGCATCCAAAGGCTGTTCAAACTGGAGCGTTTTATCGATGAAATCCTCGGGGTCGAAATCGACCCACTGCGGTTTGAAATCGAGGGGAACATCGAATTCCTGCTGGGGCAAATTGTCGCGAACCTGAATCTGCTTTCCTTCGCCGTCTGCGCCGTAGAACGCTAGTTCGATGGGCATATCAAACACCGGCGTCATCGCGCCAACTTGCTGCGTTTGCGCGACGGTCAGCTTTTCGGTTTTCTTCGTGGAGTCGTAACTCGCTTCGACCCGATAATCGGGATGCCCGGCCAGGAAGACCCATTCGCGGAAAAACCAATCGAGTTCCTGGCCGGTGGCAGATCGGATGGCTTCGACGAGCCCGGCCGTATCCGCGGTCTGAGCGCGATGCGAGACCAAATAATGGTGCAGCGCGCGAAAGAGCGGCTCTTTTTGAGAGGCGGGATGCGATGCAGCCTCCGCTCCGTCAACCAGGTAACGCAGCATATCAAGCACCGCCGCGCCTTTTTGGTGAGTAATCGCGTCGAACATCTGCATGGGATCGGTGTAATGGCGGTCCACAATGGGCCGCAGGTAGTCGTTGCGGTCCTGCGCTTGCGCCATCAACTGGTCGTTGTAAATCTCAAAGCGAAACGCGTCGTTGCCCTGGTGATGCTGCGTATAGAGCGCCGCAAGGTACGTCGCGAAACCCTCATTCAACCAAATGTCGGCCCAGTCGCGGCCCTGCACGTAATCACCGAACCAGTGCTGACCCAACTCGTGCGACACCAACCCTGTGCTCGGATAATCCTGATCCGCGCGCTCATCGTGCAACGTACGGTCCGTCAGCGTAGTCGCGCTGACATTTTCCTGTCCTCCAAAGATGAAATTGCGGACCGTGGTCTGCGCGTATTGTTCGTAAGGATAGTCCAGGCCGGTGGCACGGGAGAAAAAACCAATCATGTCTGGCGTCAGATGGAAGGACCGTCGCGCAGTCGCTTCATCGACGGAATTGGCGACGTAATAGTCGACCGGCTTCTCTTCGTATCGGTCGCTAACCTTACGCCAGGGCCCCACGGCGATGGAAACCAGATACGAGCTGTGCGGAATGCTCTCCACCCAATCGTAGGTGGCGCGACCGCCGGAGCGCGTTACTTTGACCAGCTTGCCATTTGAAATCACGCTCTGCCCCTCGGGAACCGTGGTGATCGTCTCGCTGGTCGCCATATCGTTCGGATAATCCCAGCACGGAAACCAATAATGATTGAACTCGGCTTCGCCCTGCGAGTAGACCTCTTGCGGCGACTTTGGATAATTCGCCGTGGGATTGACGAAAAACAGTCCCGTGCGCGGAAAGCCGTGGTATGTGATGCGCACATTCAACGCGGATGCTGCGCCGTATTCGCGATCGAGGGTGATCCAGAGACGAGGGTCTTGCACGGCGTAGGCCAGCTTGAGAGACGCGCCTCGCAGCGACTCCAAAGTCACCGAATCGATCGTCAGTTCGGAGCTATTCAAATAGAATTTTTGGAAATGCGCTCCGAAGGGTTGCAGCGTGACCACTTCGTCTCCAAAGACTTCGCCTTTCGATTCGTCGAAATGCAACGTCAGCTTGTAATTCTCGACGTGATACGCGCGACTCGGGGCCCATTGCCAAACGTCTGGATTGCCGAAAACGTGAGCGCTCTCCTGCCCCGCCGCACCTGCGGAGACAGCAAAGGCCACCGCAAGAAAGATGGTGACTGGTCCAAACCATCGCCTCGGAACGTGCGTCATTTTTTGCAGGCTCCTTCGAACTGCTATGTCCAGCTTCTCGCCGCCGGCCAAATAATCGGGCACGCCGCGCCCCACGGGGCTTACACCACGTCTCTGGCAGCCGCTAACACCTCAGACGGAATGCTTTCGATATCGGAATCGGTGGTTCGATGGTTCACGATGCAAGCGCGCAAACTGAAGCGCGATTGTATGGTGGCGTTCGAGAGATACACGTGCCCGCGCGCCACGACTCGCTGAAGAATTTCGAGATTCAGCCGGTCGAGTTCGGCAGGGGACAAATTGCCCGTGCCCACGTATCGAAAACATACTGCACTGAGTTCTACGGGAGCCATCAGCTGCAATTCGGGCTCCCTGGTAATCAAATCGCCGAGCTGCTTGGCGTGACGCAAATCATTCTCGATTGACTTTCGAAAAGAAGTGAATCCGTGATAGCGAAGCGAGAACCAAAGCTTTAGGGCCCGAAATCTTCGAGAGAGTTCAATCGATTCCTCGAAGAATGCATAGCTTTCGATAGGATCGCTGGAGAGTATTCGCACGTAGTCGCCGCTCTGCGCGAAGGCCCGGCGCGCGGCAGCGGCGTCGCGATATAAGAGGCAGCCGCAATCGATCGGTTGGTAGAGCCATTTGTGGGGATCGAGAGAAATCGAGTCCGCCAGCGCCAAACCCTGAAATTTTTCGGGGGCGGCGATAGCTCCAAATGCGCCGTAAGCGCCATCAATATGGAACCAAGCGCCGTATTGCGCGGCGATCGCTGCAATCTGAGGAAACGGGTCGATCGAGCCGGTATTGACAGTGCCGGCGCTCGCGACGACTGCAACCTGCGTGATGCCGCGGTCCTGGTCCTGGCGCATCGCTTGTTCGAGCCGATCGGGGATCATGCGGAAATCATCGTCTACCGGAATCAGCCGCAGATTCTCGCGTCCGATCCCGAGCAACGCTACGGCTTTGAGGATGGACATGTGCACTTCCGTGGAGGCGTAGATCGCCAACGCCGGGTTGGCACGAATACCGCACTCGTTGGCGGGAGCTGTGGCTTCTCTGGCCATCGCGAGAGCCATCAAGTTTGCAAGGGATCCTCCGCCGGCGAGAACGCCCCGGAAATTGTGACATCCGACTGCTTGCGCCAGCCAATCCACCACCGTCCGCTCGAGGGTCGCACCGGCTGGCGCTGAGCGCCAGGCGGTAA
>JBAVQT010000488.1:0-3324 GCA_049694295.1 Candidatus Acidiferrales bacterium | reverse complement strand
GACGTTAGCGACGGCGGCATCGCCGTCACGCTCGCCGAGTCCTGCTTCGCATCGGAATCACTTTCCGCCGAAGTTGAATTGAAGTCTGCTGAAAACGAACTGCCCGAAATCGCGCTCTTCGGCGAACGCGGCGCGCGCGCCGTGGTTTCCTTTTCGTTTCCTTTGCTTGCCCGTGTCGCCGCCCTTGCGGCACAATGTAACGTCTCTTCTCTGAGCATCGGAATAGTCGTACGCGGCGATTTTCGCATCAAATTGGATGGCGCCGCCGTCGTACGCGGAGACCTTGCCTCGCTCCGCACGATCTGGGCCGAATCGCTCGGGAAAGCTGTTGAATCGCTATGAACTTAGGCCTCCACATCCTCGACGACGATCACTTCCACGATCATTGCGGCGTGTTCGGCATCTTCGGCAACCCGGAGGCAGCTAAACTCACCTACCTCGGCCTTTACGCGCTCCAGCATCGGGGACAGGAATCCGCCGGAATCGCCTCCACCGATGGCTCGGCTGTCCACATCGTAAAATCCATGGGTCAGGTGCAGGAAATTTTTACGCCAGAGACCATTGCGCGTCTGCCCGGCGCTGCCGCCATCGGCCACACGCGCTATTCCACTACCGGCGACACTTCATTGATGAACGCCCAGCCCGTGGTAATTGATTGCAACAAGGGCAAACTCGCGCTCGGCCACAACGGCAACCTGACCAACGCGCTCGAACTGCGCCGCAAACTCGAGCATCGCGGATCCATTTTCCAGACCACCAGCGACACCGAAGTGATTGTCCATCTCATCGCTCGCAGCAGCGCGCGAAATCTTTCCGGCGCGATTGCCGACGCGCTTAATCAGGTCGAGGGCGCTTACTCGCTGGTGATCCTCACGCCTGATGAACTTTACGCCATTCGCGATCCGCGCGGTTTTCGTCCTCTCGCGCTGGGGCGTCTTGACGGCGCGTGGGTCGCGGGGTCGGAGACATGTGCATTCGATTTGATCGACGCCGAATACGTCCGCGAGGTCGAGCCCGGCGAGATGGTTCGCATTTCTCGTGCGGGCGTCGAATCTATCCACTTCGCGCCCGAAAAACCGCGCCAGATGTGCGTCTTCGAGCACGTCTATTTCTCGCGACCCGATAGCATCGTCTTCGGGCGTCCCGTAAATCTGAGCCGTGAACGTCTCGGCCGCCTGCTCGCGCGCGAACATCCGGTCGAGGCTGACATGGTCGCACCGGTTCCCGATTCCGGCGTGCCCGCTGCTATCGGCTATGCCGCCGAATCTGGCATTCCCTTTCGCATGGCTCTGATCCGCAATCATTACGTGGGCCGCACATTCATCGAGCCTTCGCAGGCCATCCGGGATTTCGGCGTGCGGCTGAAGCTGAATCCCGTGCGCCGCATGCTCGAGGGCCAGCGCGTGATTCTGGTCGACGATTCCATCGTGCGCGGCACCACCAGCCGTAAGATCGTTCGCATGGTTCGCGAAGCGGGCGCCGCTGAAGTTCACGTGCGCATCAGCTGCCCGCCCACGATTTCGCCCTGCTACTATGGTGTGGATACGCCGCGGCGCGAGGAATTGATCGCCGCACAAAAATCCGTCGAGGAAATTCGCGCCTTCTTGGGCGCGGATACGCTCGGCTACGCTTCCCTCGCGTCTCTGCGCGAGGCCGTTGACGATACTCAGGGGCATTTCTGCACGTCGTGCTACACGGGGAGCTATCCGACCGACTTGGTGCAGCTTGAAGTGGAGGCTCATCGTGAAAGCTGAGGTGGACGAAAGAGTGCCAGCCGAAAAGCAAAACAAGAAACCACGCGCTGCGGCGAAAGACGACCGTGTCTGGCGAGAGATCGTCTCCTGGTTCTGGGTAATCGTCGCCTTCATCCTGATTGAAGGCGGCGTGGTCCAGGCCCGCGTGATTCCCAGCGGCTCGATGGAGAACACCGTCCTAATCGGCGACCACCTGATCGTCAGCCGCATGGGTTACGATGCAGGCATTCCCTTCACGGATTATCACATCCCGTTGTGGCGCAATCCCAAGCGGCAGCAGATCATTGTCTTCCGCGCTCCCCTGGCCGACCAAGGCTTCCCCGATTTCATCAAGCGCTGCGTCGGAGTGCCCGGCGACCACCTCAAGATCGTCGAGGGCAAGGTCTACGTCAATGATGTATTGCTCAATGAGCCGTACGCCCTTCATCGGCCGGGAGCGGAGGATATGGCGCCGGAGAATTTTCCGGCTCGCGCTTCCGAGTTGATGATGGTTGATAATCCCGATTGGGCCGCGGAACTCGTGGCGGATACGGTGAACGGCGAGTTGGTCGTCCCACCCGGCCACTACTTCATGATGGGCGACAATCGCGATAATTCGAACGATGGCCGTTTCTGGGGATTCGTTCCGCGCGAAAATATTATTGGAACGCCGGTGCTCATCTATATGTCCATCGACGCACCGGAAGATGTTTGGGAACCGGGGCACATCGGCGAGCGATTTGAGACCTACTTTCGCGCCATAATTCACCCCAGTGAAATTCGCTGGAGACGTTTGTTCCGCACTTTTTAGAATTTATAAAGTTACCCGCCCCCTTTCGG
Organism: Candidatus Acidiferrales bacterium; assembly: GCA_049694295.1. Taxonomy (GTDB): domain Bacteria; phylum Acidobacteriota; class Terriglobia; order Acidiferrales; family UBA7541; genus Palsa-295. The sequence continues at coordinate 751 of JBAVQT010000488.1, read as the reverse complement.
AAAACGAGATCGCTCCATGCGCTACGCCGACGCAGGCGTCAATCTTAGTGTTGCGGAAGAGGCCAAGCGGAGGATTGCCGCGATGGCCGGCAAGACGTTTCGTCGCGGTGTGCTTACACCGATCGGCGGCTTCGGTGCGCTTTTTCAGCTGGACCGCAAGCGGTGGCGCGATCCCATTCTAGTTTCCAGCGCCGATGGCGTGGGCACCAAACTCAAGATCGCTTTCGCCACCGGGATTCACTCCACGGTGGGCGCGGACATTCTCAATCACTGCGTCAACGACATCTTGACGCAAGGCGCCGAACCTCTTTTCTTCCTGGATTATCTTGCAATGGGCAAGCTCGAGCTGCGCGTTGTCGAGCAGGTGATTGATGGCATGAGCCGCGCGGCCAAGCAAGCCGGCTGCGCATTGATTGGCGGCGAGACCGCCGAAATGCCGGGCTTTTACGCGCCAGGTGAATACGATCTGGCGGGCTTCATTGTCGGAGCAGTCGAGCGCAATCGGCAACTCGATCCCCGTTCGGTCCGCCCCGGTGACGCCCTGCTCGCTCTTCCGTCGAGCGGCCTGCACACCAACGGCTACTCACTCGCCCGACGACTGGTCTTCGGCGCCGCCAAGCTCGATCCCGACACATACGTCGCCGAGGTGGGCAACAAGATCGGCGCGGAATTGCTGAAGCCGCACCGTCCGTATTGGCCACTGCTCAAGAATGTATTGGCGCGCGGTTGGGTTTCTTCCATGGCCCATATC